>JBGMRO010000415.1:0-4229 GCA_048061555.1 Thiohalomonadales bacterium
GGCTAAGCAATAATATGGGTTGCCCTTCGGGTGGCGCACTAATCGTTGGGTCTATGCTGTCCCAAGGGACAGAGAATACTTGCTGTTGCCACTCACCGTTATCGAGGGAACGCACGACTTCGAAGGATCTGCCATCAATACGCGTGACACTATATGCAGCTTGTGTCCTTGCCGCCGCTGCGTTCGCGTAGGGTAGTTTCAGCGGGAATTCACGTGAATCGGTGCCCGACATAACGACGATTTTGTCGATCGCGAATAATGTTGCACCGATAAAGTCCGGTAATGCCACCGCATATTCAAATCCACTGGCCGCTTGGCTCCAGGTCTCGATTGCCTGGTCAGGGTCGATAATGCTAATGCGGTTTGCGCTTTTTGTATAGCTCAAGAATCTGTTTTCAGTCTGCAATATATTTCCACTCACTGTAACGGCCTTGAGGTAATTGCGTGTGCCGATAAAATCTACTACGCTAGTAACCGGACCACTGGGTGAATCGGAACTACTACTACCGCAGGCACTAATCAAGACGGAAAATACGAGAAAACAATATTTCATTATAATGTCCTTGCGAGCCAGCCAAATTGATAATTTACACCGATACTAAACCAACGGCGTTGACCGCTGAGATCACCAACGGTCCCGAAATTCCAGCCTGCGTCACGCAGACCTATTGATCCACTGATGGAAATATCTTTGCGTATTTTTACGTCGGTGATAAATGAGAACCCCAAGCTGCTTGCCGTGTCAGTGAAATACAATTGATCGTTTGTGACGGTATCAAGCAAATCGAAGGAAAGTTTTTCTTGGCCGAATTCCAGGCGCGAAATGAAGGATAACCTGTGGGTTCGATATTGATATTCAGCGGTGATCAGTGTCGATCGTAAATCTGTAGACGCGTCGATGGGGGGGCGGATACTATTTGATTCATGAGTCGGTAAGTTGAACAAGACGCCTATAGCAAATGAATTAAACTGGTAACTGGCGGCGAATTCCAAGTCGGTCGCAGTAGAACTACCGGTTAATCGTTCCCAACCCGTGTCCGACCAAAATGATCGTTTAATAGAGGTTCCAATCCTGACGGGGCGATGATTCATGATTTTCTTCAGACTCAGTGTTTGTCCCGCACCGGCGCTGACCTTATAACGAGCGATGGGTAGGTCATCGTCCGGAGAAAGCAGTGTGACATAACTGCCGTCGGGACTTAATGGAAAGGCACTGGGCAGGCGACCCTTAATATTGTCGTCAACCTTAATGTAGAAGCCGGCCATTTCAGCAGAATAGGCCTCTAATATAGGTAGACCTGTCGTACTCTTTGTCCCCATTAAGGGAATGTCGGCATCACCCACTAGCTTGATATTGGCGGTGGGTCGCTGGCGACCGTTGCTGAATACCCAGGTGCGATCGCGTGCATAGTCATGCGCCTCCAGCGCGGAGGTCATGCCATCCTTGTTTCTGTCGTATACGCTCAGTGCTTCCAATAAATAATAGGTATAGATGTCGCCTTGTAGTTTATCGTTTTCCCTCGCCGCTTCATTGTGGGCGGCCGCGGTTAGAATAAGTGCCCCTTCCGAGACATCACTCAGGGCAATTAGCTTGCCTTTACGTTTGCTGAGGATGTCCTGCACCTCAATGGGTAGGCGAGATTTTCCTTCTCCAGAATGACAGGTTGCCAGTATCATTAGGTTTTTGCGAGACTGTAAACGGTTGAGCCAATTTTGTAGGGTCGAAAAGGGTAATGCAGTGGAAAATAAATCTTTTTGTTTCGAGTCGTGTAGCAAAAATATACGCTCTAGCTCACCCTTTTTTGTCTGCGCCAATGTACCGTGTCCGGAAATATAAAGTATGACAATATCGTTTGGTCCCGCTTGCTGACTAACATCATATAATGCCTTTTTAACATTGTTAAGCGTAGCCGTTCCATTGATGAGCAATCGAGTAATTCGTGAGGTATTTGTTTTTATACCTAGTTTGTCTGCTATTCGAGTTGCATCACTGGCAGGCCATTTTAATGTTGACCAGTAGTCGTCAATATAGTTATTGATACCGATACTGATGATGAAATAGCTTGGCTCTGCATCGTCAATTATTCGATCCTTAGGAATGTAAACGTCGGCTGCGTATACTCGACTCGCAAAGTGAGCAATAATGAATAGCATAATAATGAATAAATGTTGTCTCACTGCACAATACATCCGGTGTGTGGAAAAATAGTTATTGCAAACTATTAGTGACGTTTATTGTCGCACAAGAATTGGCGGGTAAACCGGCCCACGTCTTTTGCAAATCAAATAGCTTATTATTTAGTGATTTCGCATCCGTAGCGGCGATAATGCAAAATTGTAGTATTTTATCGATGGGTTCTATCATATAACCGTACACCTGACCCTTCCTGTTTATCAATTTACCGCTGTTAGTTTTCGTAATAATAAAGGTGAACTCGCTACTCCTAAGATTACCGTTTTTGGCGGATATAATAGTCGCTACACCATTTTGTGTACTGTGTACTTTAAATACAAGCGTCGTCCCCACTTCATGTTGCCTATTGGAGTGTATGAGCTTGCCGGTTTCGTCGAGTGTAAACACGCTTAAATCAACGCCTAAATCCACATTTACGGTACTTTCGATACCCTTGGTCCTTTCCATACCCGTATCGCCAATGTCGATGTCTTTAATCCCCGATTTGAACTCTAGAAAAACTAGGGGTAGAGCAATTGCAACGAGCAGCAACGTGGCTGCAATGGAATAAATTGGATTACGTAGATCAAAAATACCACGTTTATATATTGCAGACTGAATGTTGTTCCATATTTTTTGCTTAGAAATTTCATTGTTCGTTACGGTTTTGCAGGCGAACTCAGCCTCCATAAGAGAGATGAAATCATCATCACTCAACAAATTTTGTTTATTCTCCATAGATCTATCTTTAAAATTAGTCATGGGCACTATTCCGTTTACAGAAGCTCTTCATGAAGTTGTTTTATGTGCGATTCAAAGTATGCTCGGAATCGCTTTCGTGTTCGTGAAATTCTATTCGTTATGGTGCTGACGGGGGTGTTTTGCCTCGTGGCGATTTCCTTTGCGGACAAACCATCTCTATAAAATAGGGCGAATGTTTCATCATTTGTTTCCATAGTTACTTTGTCGATTAATTCGCCGACTAACATCAGTTCCAGTTCGTGTATTTCAAGTGTCGTGGCGAAGTTTGTCGGTACTTGCGACGTATTTGATTCTCTCTCAGTCTCGCCTTGTCGTTCTTTGTGCAGTTGTTGTTGAGTAAATTGTTTTTCGACAGATTTTTTTCGTGCGTGATCCATGCATAGATTGCGAGTCGTTGTCATTAACCATCTCTTTATATGCTCTTGAT
This sequence comes from Thiohalomonadales bacterium, assembly GCA_048061555.1. GTDB lineage: Bacteria > Pseudomonadota > Gammaproteobacteria > SZUA-152 > SZUA-152 > JBGMRO01. The sequence goes on from JBGMRO010000415.1 coordinate 3,363, forward strand.
CGCAAATCTTGTCCGTATGCTTATGCAAGCGAATAAACACCTCTTGAACAATATCATCACAGTTATACGATTCTGCACCACAGCGCCTGGCTACAAATTGTATTAGCTTGTAATATTTATCAAATACTATTTTGAAGGCATGCCTGACTTTGGATTTGAATCGACGATATTCATTTTCGTTTAGTAGGTCATTCTCCATAACGTATTTTTAATAAAGCTCTAATTAGTCTAATGTGTGCATACCATTCTTAATGTCATTTTCACTATTTTCTGACATATTTATAGTTCTCGTAAAAATTATGTTAACAGATCGAAATATCCATTGCTATATGGCTTTTCCAGATCATGGTAACACCGCAATTTTACTCATAAAAGCGATAGGAATGCTGCTTGTATCATATTGACTAATACCGCTCGAATGACTCACGATAAGTTTATTTTGATCTGGGATGATATCAAAGCATCCCCGTAGTTTGAATTTACCCAGCGCGATCAGATTGTTGGCATCAAAGGCATCATAGCTTTTTAGCCAATCTCGGTCGCACACAAATAACCGGCTATTGCTGATGCTGAGACCTCTGGGTTCTAACATTGGGATGGTATTCACTAAGCGTGGTTTTTCTATATTGGAGATATCGATGACATCAAGTTGATTAATGTTGGAACGGCAGCCTGTTCCTCCCCGTAGAGTCGCATAGGCATAATTGTTTTCCACCACCACTGGATCACAGCTTTGTAAGTGAATAAAGCTGGCCGTATAGACAGGTGCTGCAGGATCGCTATTATCGAGAATTATGACGCCCGTGTTGCTGCCGATAAATAAATAGTTTTTATAATGATACAATGTTTCTATACCATTCGGCATGT
>JBGMRO010000416.1:0-4225 GCA_048061555.1 Thiohalomonadales bacterium
TTAAAAGAGACCGTGGTGAAATCGGTATCCGCGTGAGAGCCATCACAAAAGGGTTGTTTTTTACTCTTGCCACAGGCACACCAATAGTATGTTTCACCATGTTCGACATCTGTTTCGTAGGGTGCTAGTTGTGCTATTTCAGGTTCGGCCATGATCTAATTCCTTTTGCTTATGAATATTATGAGTAATTTAAGGTGATGTATGTATTCGCCGAAGGGCGAGTCGCCAGTGTAACGTGATTTTGGGGTTCTACACTAGTCGCTACGAACAATATATCGCGTTCAGAAAAAAGTCGTCAAGTCCCGAGGACGTTTCCACCAGCGCCTTAGGTGTTTTTTATCCAATCGAAAACTACGGCCGCGATCATCGAAAATCCTCAACTGCGTGATTTTATCTTTCGTCATTGCATCTAATAGTGGTGCTATCCACAGTGTGTTTAACGCTTGTAGACTTTGTTTCTTAGATAGGCGCTCGTTGGGGGTATTCCCGCCATCGACTCTGTTGATATAAATAAAACCCTGTGTTTGACCGGGAAAGTCTTCAAGACAGAGCGAGACATCTGCAGGTAATTCGCTCACGCTTAGCCCCGCTAATTTACCCAGCCCAGCAAACCCACTATGGTTTGTCCATAGTCGTTCATTGCTTGCGCCGGAAGCAGGTTTTACTTCGTCTGGCAATGAACCGCCGCCCCAAAACCACACACTATTTGCGGTTAAACGACCCGCTTGCTCGCGTGCCCTATTTACAGGGTGGTTATTCAGTAACATCTGAATTTCATTTCCGATTACGCGCCATTGTTTACTGTTTTGCCCACTGGGTAAGCTTGCACCGACTGATTTTCCGGTGACCTGTGCCAGTGTCTTAAAAGTCGCCCCCGGATCGTCAGTTAACGTCAAGGCCCAGTTGTCTGCGCTCAAGCAGTCGAGTCGCCAATTCTCTTCCTGATAACAGCGTTCGATTTCCGAGGTCAGTAAATTGGCCTCTGCTAGACTCAAATCCAAACTTTGTGGTGCGAATAATACTAAGTGATCACGATCTGGTTTAAGATGAACGGGATCGGCAAACAACACATAACGCGGGCGTGTTTCATGATAATAATAATAGCTCAATGCCGCCAACGGTGGTGTCTCGTTCTGCCATTTTATGCCATAGCGATCAGCGAATTGTTGCAGCAAATCCAAGCTTGTCATTTTTTCACAATGCGCACGACTTAGGCAAAGCGACAGCGCTTCCGTATCCTCGTGCTCAATGCCACCTTCTTCTACTACTACGGCAGCGACTAGGTCCGCTAGACCGTCCAGATAGATATCGATGCATCGGTTATTCGACACCAGGGGAAACCTGTAGATCAGTACCGATAAACATTGCGTCACCGTAACTAAAAAAACGATATTTTGCGCTGACCGCATGATTGTAAGCACGCAATATCGATGCCGTCCCTGCAAAGGCGCTGACCAAAACCAGCAGGCTGGATTGCGATAGATGAAAGTTGGTTAGCAGGGCATCCACAACTCGAAATTGGTAACCGGGTTTAATAAAAATATCTGTTTCTCCGCTATAGGGTTTGAGTTCGCCATCTCGGGCGGCGGTTTCTAGACAGCGAACGCTGGTCGTGCCGACCGCGATAACCCGTCCTCGATTGGCCTTAGTACGTTTGATACTTTCGCAGGTCTGTGGACTCAGTTCAATGAATTCACTGTGCATTTTGTGCTCAGTGATATCGTCTACGCGTATCGGAGAGAAAGTTCCTGCGCCGACATGCAGGGTGATCGTTTCAATTTTGATCCCCCTTTGCCGTAAGGATTGCAATATTTCGGGGGTAAAATGCAGCCCTGCGGTGGGTGCCGCCACGGCGCCAGGCACCTCGGCAAAGACCGTCTGATAACGCTCCCGATCCATGTCTTGGTCATCCCGCTCGATGTAGGGTGGTAATGGCATGTGTCCAAAACGCTGCAATACCTCCATTAATGAACACTCAGCGTGCAGCACTAATTCGTATAGATTGGCGTTCTTTTTCACTACCTTAAAATGAATATTCTGCGCGATCTGCAGTTCCATCTCTACTTTAGGCGCCTTACTCGCTCGAATTTGTGCAAGCACGCGCTTTTCGCCCAATAGACGTTCTACTAGAATTTCGACTTTGCCGCCGGTAGATTTTTTTCCAAACAGACGTGCGGGTATGACCTCGGTATTATTCAATACCAATAAGTCACCAGGCCGTAAAAAATTGATCAAGTCGGTAAACTTGCGATCCAACAAGTCCCCGTTAGCTCTATCCAAACACAGCAATCGACTGCCACTGCGAATCTTGGCCGGATGCTGCGCTATTAACTCTCGGGGAAGATCAAAAGAAAAGTCACTGATACGCATGGCGCGCATCATATCAAAAATTGAACAGATTTCCTTGCTCGAACGGGCCTTTCACTATATTATTGGGCGTTGATTGCCGGGGTGGCGGAACTGGTGGACGCGCCGGTTTCAAAATGCAGCGAATACCGAGTAGGTTATTGTAGTTATTGACAATAGCGCATGTAAAGCCATGTAAAATTGTTCGTTATTTGTACAGCCCTGACGTTTGTTTTTTGCTAACACTTCCTGTAGTCTTCTCCACCTTCTAAATGTTAAAAATGCCGGTGTGGTGAAATTGGTATACACGTTGGATTAAACGCGTGTCTAAATAAGTGGGTCCACCTTGCAAGTAATTGTAAGTGTTAAATTGGGTGAATTGCTGGAAAGCTAAGTTCGTATGTAACGAATACGCCAATCAGCAGCCAAGTCCACAGCGTGGAAAGGTTCAGAGACTACCTGAGTTAATGCAAATTGACTTAATAACAGGAAGTAGCTTAGTCATAATTGCTAATTAAAAAAGCTAAGTGAAACAGCGCCCAACCCCTATTCTTTATTAAGAGCACATGAAGAGTATATAGGGTGATGATATAGTCCAGCTATCACGAAAGTGAATAGGTTAACGTCAAAATCCAATTCCTTCGGGAGTGTCGGTTCGACTCCGACCACCGGTACCATTTACTCTTTTTCTATAAGCCCGCAGTTACTAATGGATGGGCACTAGCTATTTAACACCTCGTCCAACGAAGTCACAAAATTATAATCCACACCGATAGCAGCGACATCTCTAACTGTAGAACGGAATAAGGCTAATGTCATTACGCCGAATTGCGTTTTTAGTCCCACTACATCATAAAGATACGGGTTTCGAATAACTTATGGGCATGATTGAGCCACAGGTAGGGCACGTATAGGGGACGTTTCCAGTGTATAACAAGAAATAGTTATACATTGGGGAAATTGCCAACAATATAAGATTTATTAAATAATTAGTGCCGCCAATTAACAAGCTCGAGTTTTTTTACGCTCGAAAATTCTACATCATTTGCGGTCACTAACGTCAATCCATGTTCAAGAGCTGTTCCTGAAATGAGTAAATCATAAGGACCAATCGGCTTTCCTTTTTGCTTTAATATGGATCTGACATCTGCTGCATACTTCCCAGTGTCTTGCGTGAATGGCAATATTTCGATGGACAGTACTAAAGCAGATATCAATGTGCTAATTTTTTTAGCTCGCGTAGGGTTTAAGGCCAGGCCGTAATCTATTTCAAACATCGTGATTGCTGAAATTGAAGTGTCAGCCGGCTGGCAGGATTTCAAAGCTTGTAATGTTCCGGGCTCTCCTTTGATAAAATCACTAATGACACAAGTATCCAACAGAAATTTACTCATGTAAAAGGGTCTTCTTTTGACGTCTGAAGCTCATCTCGATAGGACTCAAAAGGTGTAAAGTCCACAACACCTTCATGCCTCAAAATCTCATCTGGCCACTTTGCCACTGGGTGGTGTATAAACCATTCATTCAACGCCTCACGAATTAAGGCGTTTTTACTTTTTCCTGTGGCTTCTACAGCCTTCAGTAAATGTTCACCTAATTGGTCTTCGATATAGATATTGAAGTTCATCTTTTCTCACCTTTTACATACATGTTATATAACATGTTATATAATAGTGGGTATCAAGGTTGTTATCAAGCACAAGTCAGGCTTTTAGTGTTCCCGTGCTGGCTAGAATTGTATATGCGCACACACGGGCGACGTTGCCAAGTTTAACAAGAAATTATTTTACGTTGTGGGACTTTGCCAAGAAAAACAAAACTTGTATGTTGCGTTTATGCCCAGACAAGCAAGATTAAATACCTCTGGAGTTATTCATCT
>JBGMRO010000417.1:0-4219 GCA_048061555.1 Thiohalomonadales bacterium
GCTTAGGCCGCACCTGCCCCGGTAAAATAGTGAGTACAACCGGCTTACGTTTTATGCTCCTTACACCACTCACCAATTCCGTCCTGCTCATATACTTTGCCAAGTTGTTTAGACGCCTCGCTCGTTCTAAAGGTGTTTTACGCCCAGCCTGATACATGGCGTTATAACAGGGTTTACAGATCCCGAAAGTCGGACATTCCACATCATTGGTACAGTGGGGTATTTTGCAAACACTAGTCATGTTCATTTCTCCTTTTGTCGCTTTCTAAATTGGCCTTAGACGCGTTCACTAATATCTGTAAACCCTCCGTTATTAATACTTTTAGTTCTGGCGACGCTTTTGGTAAACAATCCAATATATCGAAGATATTTTGCTCAGTTGAGCTAAGCTGGTCTAATTGAACGCTACTTAATACGCATTTCGGGTCATCGCCGTTAATCAAATAGTAAAACCCGATAACATTTTTTTCTTTCATTGTTACTGTTAAGCCAATGCAATGTTCTATAAATTCTTTATTATTCATTCTTCGACAATTCCCGCTTGTAGCAATAGTTGCCCGATAGACTCTAATGTAGTTTTGAGACGCACGTTTTCATCCCGGAGATTCATCGCGTTTTGAAATAGCTCACCAATGGTCATAGATGTAATGTCAGGTGAGGTGATGGGCAGTGGCTCAAGGATGGGTTCTTGGGTGGGCGCGGGGATTGATAACTGACCAATCGACGGTAATACTAAAAAGGCTATCGGCTTAGCTCCATCCACTCGTTTCAGATATCCGTCTCGCTCCATCTTATACAAAACTCTTCCCAAGTTAGTGTTTTTAAATCCTGCCAATTGATTTACCATAGATACAGTTACGTGTTTACCAATCTGAGATTTCAGGATGGGTTTAACATAGCTGGTGGCTCGCCCTAACCCTAACTGTCTGCTTTTGTTTTCCGGCCCTTGACTTCGTTTGTATCGAGTATCTTTCAAGGTGCCAGTGCGGACGGCAAAACCCCTATTGACGAGACTTTGCAAATGGGTCGATACGGAGCTAACGGGGATAGCGGGGAACTTATCACTTATTATTATTCTTAAATTATAAATACTGGTAAAGCTATCGCTCAACACGTCGTGCCAGATTGTGTAAATATTCGTTCCAACTCTTGGCTCCGACATTATGACCCCCTTGATAATTTATAGATTAGAGATAATACTATACAATAATTCCGTAAAATCAAGCAAGGGGCTAATAATATGATTGATTCCACCGAGTTAGACTCGTTATTGGAGGATGTAAGGGTTAAGGTCGCAGAATTGGTGGAGGAATCAGGGTTGAATATCAGTTACGTCATCATGGGGTCTCATCAAAAGACTGATGGGATCGAAGTCAGGGAAATTATCACCAACGTTCCGCCGTTAAAGTGTCGTGAAATTCTAGAAACATCGCTGTTAGCGGTTGTGCGATCCTCAAAAATGCATACAGTAAAGCCAAGCCACCACTAGAGGCAATTATGACCATCAAAACAGTAAAAGCAACGTTCCCCGACATCGTTGTAGTGACGCTTAAGCAAGATGGCACTATGACATTAATCACCAAAAACGAAGAGGTGTATCTAGGGGAGACCGCCTATCTGCGGGTTGATATCGCAAACGAAGAGATAGAGAAAATTTCCGATTTCAATAATCGGCTGGATGGTTTTCTTAAAGCATTTCCAGAAGAAATGTTTACCCCCTTTACCGACGAAGAAAAAGAAAAAGTAATGGGGGCGTTGAAATATTGCGAGGTACATGCAGCGACAGATAGGCTACACGCTGATTGGGGAAGACATATCACCTTATCGCTAAAAGACGCACTGAAAGACTAAAATATAGCGCCTGTAGCTCAACGGATAGAGTACCGGCCTTCGAAGCCGGTTGTTGTAGGTTCAAATCCTACCGGGCGCACCAATTCTATGAAAGACTCCCTAATACAAATCGACACTGGCTATGCTTGCGCTGGTATTATCGTCAGGAATGGCATTGTAGTGGTTGCAGCGCCGATATATAGGTGGATGACGGGTAAGACGTGGATATCGGTACGTTCGTGGCGCAGAATCAAAGCAGTGCGGTTTTGTAACCATTTACCCGATGGCGGGAATATGGGTAGCCAAATGGTAGCCAAGAATAAAACAAAAAACACAAGTTGTTGATTGTACAAGGGATTATACGGCACAGTAATCGGCTTCGAAATTCTACCCTACCCCTTTTTGCACCTCCGGACTCAACCGGACTCAACCGGACTCAACCGGACTGAACCGGAAAAACCCTCCTATATCAGTATATTATAAACTATTCACCTCCGGACTCAACCGGACTCAACCGGACTGAACCGGACTCATTTTCATTTACAGAGTAGCCTATAGGTAGCCTAGCCAATAGAGTAATCGGTTAAAGAGTAACTGGCTATTGTGGCGCACCTGCACTATACTAAATTGGTAGCCTAGAATCAATTAGGTGCGCTAAGAACATCCGTTAACCCATTATCTAGGAGGTTTAGCAATGGCAAAGAAGGTGAATTTTACAAAAACAGTAATCGAGGGCTTGCCGTGGTCTCGATCAAAAGAAACGGTATACAGTGACAGTAAAGTCCCACATTTTAGAATAAAAATATCCCCAATGGGGAGAAAGACCTATCAGGTCTATATGAAATACCAGGGAAAGCCAACCAAGCGTCTGGTCGGCACTTACCCTGAACTCTCGCCAGAGGTCGCTAGACAAGTGGCGAGACAAATTATAGCCGAGTTAACTATGGGTATTGACCGCCATGAAGAAATCGTGAAGAAACGCAACGAACCAACGTATCGTGAGATATGGGCCGAATATTACAAATATCTTGTCGATAAAGCTAAGCAAAAGCCAAAAACCTGGGAGAAAAACGTTGCCCAGTACGATAGTCTGTTTAATGCGTATAAGGAATTGCATGATTTACCCTTGAGCCAAATCACCACCGAGCGTCTAATCAAATTCCATCGTCGCTACTCTATTGATATTGGCAGTAAAATTAACGCTAACAATATAATCCGACAAATACGAGCTAGCCTCAATTACGCCAACATAGAGCCGAATCCAGCCGTTTCACGAAAGCTCAAATTGAATAAACAGTTTCGTCGAAAAAAGTACCTTAAAGTCCTTGATTTGCAATCGTTCGTTAACGCTACGTTGCAAGATAAAAGCAGAGACTATCGTGACGTTTTCTTGTTGATGATTTTTACTGCCGCACGGGTTGGCTCAGTTATGAGTATGGAATGGAGTGAGGTTAATCTTAAATACGGGGTATGGGAGACGGTTACAAAGAGCAGCGGCAATGATAGAGACGTTACCTCAATCGGCTTAATTCAACAGGCTAAAGATATTTTAGAGCGGCGAAAACGACTTAACGTACCCGCTTCAAAATGGGTTTTTCCCGCTAACTCAAAATCAGGACATGTGACCCAGCCTCAAAAAGCCTTTGCTCGCATATTGAAAACCGCTGGCTTATCTGGGTACACACCTCACGATTTACGCCGCAGCGCCGCGTCTCATTTGTCCCAGAATGCCGGGGTATCACCGCAACAAATACTGGCCTTATTGGGTAATAAGTCGTTAGAGACGGTAGGCATTTACGCAAGAGGGGATATCGAGATTGTGAAAGATCAATACGGTAATGTGGTGGATAAATTACTGGAAGGCATTGCGATCATTTAGCCTGAGTCTTCATTTGAATATGACGATCCAGATCCGCTTGGCGGTAGCGGGATGACTTGCCCACTTTAATAAAAGGGATAAGCCCCGGCTCGTTCATTGCTTTTTTTTCTAAGTACGACACCGAGCACCCCAGATATTGGGCTGCTTGTGTGCGCGACAAGGTAGGGGTTGGCTTTGTCATTGCCGTTTGCTTAACTGGGCCGTTTGTCTAATTTCGGCCTTTTGGGTCTGAATTGTTTGTCTTCACATATACTGCATGTTCGCGGTACACCTGACCCCTTCATCATAAACACTTGCTTGCAATATTGGCAAATATCGCCTTGCAGTATCTCGTCAAAAATATCATCGTTCGTTGTCATTACTAACCCCTTAGTCGATTTAATGTTTGTCATTGTTAGTAAGATACGTCAATGGGTTTTTGCCTAACAACCAACGTTTCATCATTGTAAAACCGCAGCCCTTGGACTTCCAACGTATCCCTTATCACTTTCGCGTACCGATTGGCTGCCG
>JBGMRO010000418.1:0-4217 GCA_048061555.1 Thiohalomonadales bacterium
ATCAAGAAAATTTCAAAAAATTTGTACAGGGTTCCGATATTAGTGAATTTTCTCAGCATATATAGGCATTGTAATCCCCTATTCTTGTGGTTCATCTCATTCCCATGCGAAGTATGGGAACGAGTCATAGGTAAATATATTCTTCGTTCCATCCCCCTCGCTACGACATGATGCATGACACCTGGAGGATCTAATCTTGCTTGTCTGGGCATAAATTAAATATTGTATTACTTGGCAACGTCCCCTAATTCCGATTCTTAGACCGAAACAGTGCCCTTTAGATAGAGCTGGGTATGGCAAAAACCCAGCGAAACAACTTAAAAATCGTTTCGCTGGGTGTCAATCATAATTTAAAGTTAACTCACCACGACAATGCTGCACTGGTATTATTGGTTTCATTCGATTCTACCACCGTGCCATCGGGGTCGATGATCGCATAGGCACTACCGGTGGTTAATGTGGTCGTAATATCGATCGTTCCAGTGACAGTCGCGCCGGCATCCAGCGTGGGTATTGTGACACTTGCAGTGGCTACGTCGCCTGTGGCGGGTGGGATGGCTAAATCTTCCCAGAACGCGATAGTAAAATTGCTTGCTGCAAGACTGCCCGTATTAGACATTGTGTAAGTCAACGTGGCAGTTCCCGCCGGCGTACTTTGCACAACACTATCCACGGTAACCTGTAAGTCAGCTTGTCTAAACTGGTATCTATTTGCCCGTATATTGTCACCATCGACCAAGTCATTTCTTCGCCATATTAATGTTGTATTTCCATGAGAATCGACGGCGATACTGGGATATGAGACATCAGAGTCATTTGCAGATGATGGATTAAGAACATACCCCTTGTGGTCAAAATGGTCTCTCCACACAGCTTCATGCTTAATTCGATTTATCTTTATGACACTTGCGGCTGCAGTCGAACTGCCGGTAGACACAAGAAAAATATTTCCATTGTCATCGACCGAAATGGCCTTGGGTCTACCCATATCGTCCGGAGCAATCTTGTATGTCGACCAGCCACGAAGCGGCTCGTATTTATTGATCCAATTTGTTTTCGGGGTCGCAGTAAAGCTTTGCTTCCACGCCACGACCACAACACCTGCACTATTAATTGCCGACACCGGTGGACTATTGAATGAACTAATGCCTGTATCTGGAACATACGGAATGCCAACATTTGCCGACTCTGACCAATTGTTTGTATCAAACGAAAAACGACTGGAAAAAATAGAATTTTTTGCAGCTGTCCTTATCATATGAACTATTCCACTGCCATCTTGGAGTAATTTAATGGAAAATTTTCCGTCATCGATAGTGCTGTCACCAATGGATGAATAGGGATGAGAATTGCTGGCTGTTGCCTTAGACCAACCACTAACTGCATCGAAAACATTGTATTCGATCATATTATTACGATCAATGTTGTCCTGCGACCAAACTGCCAACGCAGAACCATCATTTTCTACAACCACGTTAAGATTGAATGGGCTTTTATCATTTACGAACTCTATTTTTTCTCCTGGAATTTTTGTCCAGTCTTCCAAAATCGAAAATGACTTTGCATATACATTTTTCATTAAGCTTGATGGATCCGTGTGACTCCATATTACCATAACCTCACCGCTATCATTCATACTCACTGCAGGACGGGAACCTTTCGGTAATGGATCTTGTATTAGTTTCGCCACACCCCATCCTGCGTTCGGAGTATAGTAGTTACCCCAAACTTGATTACCTTCCACCCAAACTATAAAGACATTATGGTTAACATTCGCTGCAACTTTCACCGCACTAACGCCTCCCACCCCAGTCGAAACCCGATGTGCCGTCAACGGATCCCATCCGCTTGTGTTGGTGAAAAAATTTGCATAAACTTGGCTGCTAGTGCCAGAAACATTTTGTTTCCATGCTGCAACGCCATCCCCATTAACGTCTACAACTAGACCAATACCACCATACTCTGCGTAAAAATTACCATGAATAGTGCCAATGTTTCCTATGACCGGTACACTCAACGCTCCCCATGCACCCTCGGCGGTAGTGAATGACCAAGACTTATTGGATGCCAAGACATCCCCACCCACATCATCTTTAAGAGTATTGGCTATCGTGGCTTGGTAAGTAGCCATCAAGTCAAGCTGAGGCTCTGAAATCACGAATTCAATTATATTTGCATTAGTGGCGCCCGTGCGGATATTTGATGACCCTGCAATAGTTTTCCCTAAAATAGATTGAAGCGTCAGCGAACCGGTCGCCGTATTATCGACGAGCGCCCCCGTAAAAGTAGCGGAAATGGTCTTTTCAAACGGTGAAATACCGATCGCTCCATCTTTCGGGAATAATGCTGTGAGAGACTCGGTTTTTGGTATCGCGCTGGAATGGACGCCAGCGGTATAGTTGTTATCTACATCATACGCAAATATTGAATAATAATAAGTTGATCCATCAGTAACACCCGGGTCTTCAGAAGGAGAAAGCAGTGCCAACTCTGGTTTTGTTGGGTCAACTAGTATTGCCTTACCCACAGCAACCTCCGTCCCCGCATTTTGATCCACTGGAAAAGCTGTCGTATCCCGACGAATGACGAGTCCCTCTATGTCATGCCCAAAGGGTAAGTCCCAATGCAGAATGACCTTTCCTTGCCTGGCCTCTGCATAAAAATTTGCGACATCGACTGGAGCGAGGGTATCCGCCGTCGTCGCCGATACGTTTATCGGTACTGAATAGTTCGGGACTTCATCAAAAGCGAACAGCGAATAATAATATTTGGTATTGTTCTGCACCGTATCGGTTGTCGCTAACGCAGCGCCCTCATACACTAACGTCCCGTCCACAATCGTAGCGGGGTAATCATTGACATCGCGTCGTATCATCACGCCCGCGACGTCTGTATCGGTGGGCCATTCCCAGCTAAGATCGACTTTTTTATTTCCGCCGGTCGCCATCGCTATCGTCATGACAGACGGCGCTATATTATCTAGCGGAATACCGGTAATTTGTTCGCCTAGCGACACATTGGGCGGTACTGCAGCATCATACGCGAAAATAGTATAATAATAGGTCGTCCCATTCTCTAAGCCGGCATCAACAAATATATCGTCTGTATTGCCACCTTTAAATATTTGCGTACCTTGGCCGATATCCGTGGGATAGTCACTAGTGCTGCGACGTATTATCGCACCTGCGTAGCTCACATCATTCGAATTCTCCCAGCTTAATGTAATTTGCCCATCAGAAGGTTCGATAGCTACATTATTTATCTCACTTGTCGTATTGGCGAAATCATATTTCAGTTTCTGAGCCGGCGTTACCACGGTTACATTTCCTGCCGCATCTTCCGCATAGTAGCTTAATGTAGTCGGTGTATTTATGAGAATGCCATCCAACTTTGCCGTTTCCATGCTAATTTTCGTATAAGTTTCTTCGTCGGTAGAATAGTGAATCCATTTGCACCCGGAAATTGCATCTTCGCAAATAAACTTAATACGCAGGGCATTGCTATAGGTACCACTAGGATAATTTACTTCAATCAAACTAGGCCTTTTCGTGTCGGCCACAAAGGATCTTGACTTAATCGCTTCAATATTGCCCGCCTTATCGACAGATTAGTACGCGACTGTAGTCGTGGTATTATTAATCGCGCCAATAGAAAAGCCTTCACCGCGATATTCATTGCCACTCGATTGATCCGGCTCCGCTACCGCCGTGGAATAATAGGTTTTTTTACAATCGTTCTGCGCATCAGTACATGATAAAACCACAGAGAGATTCTGGCCAAAAAATTTGATTTCGTCTCCTGGTGATATAGCGGTGACCGGGCGTGTATCAAGACTACCTTTACCGTTTTTTGCGGCCCTTGCAGCCTGTTCCGCAGCGTCACTGCACGCAAACAGCATGACGGTGGTGATTAACAATGCAATCCTAAAGCAGAAACTAAGCATACAAAAATTCCTCATATATTTACTCCGTAAAATATATTGATGAAAAACTAAAAACTCGATTGCGAATACCATCGCAAATGAGTAAGCACACGCAGAAAGTGGTAGTAAGTCCAGAAAAGTTCGACGTGTATTCGATTCCACGCACATAATACCTGTGTGTACTCAGTTATTCTATGAGCAAAATTACCCAATGGAGGTACCCACTAAATGATTAAACTGCATCCAGCACCTACGTAGAATGTATTATGTGCTACTTAGAAAAAAACATTACCAT
>JBGMRO010000419.1:0-4215 GCA_048061555.1 Thiohalomonadales bacterium
ATTCAGTAATATGCTACATAATTGCGGATTTTATAGCTTTGGGGTGAGTAGTTACATTAAGTTCTAATTTGCAGAGCGCGCACTAAAACGACGAGTGTCGTGGTTTTTGGGAGGCAGGTCTTATCCGCTAGACAAGACCTGCTCATAAGACGATTTTTTAATGGGAAAGTGGCACTACACCGACTTGTGGCATGTCCGCTAATCCAGTCTCACGGGCGTGTTCTTGAAACCCTTGATTCTTCCAGAAAAAAGCACCCGGCATCGTTGTCGGTACGACTATCACATAAAATAGTGCCCGACCAATAATGGCCGTGGGTAGCAAGATCAGTGCAAGCACATACCAAGTTAGATACCCGTTTAAGCCGATGGTTGTCCCTGTTAATACCAAAAGTAAGAGCGCTAAGCCCACCACTAGCGCACAATTTCTCGCCAGATAGCTATAACCAAATTCCGTAGTTTGCTTGACGTGTGCCGCAGTAGCTTCACCACCCGTTTTACGCAAATAGGATTGGTGGGCAAGCAAGCCAATTAATTCGATTACAAGACCTAAGGCAATGATATAGGCCAGCAATTGCTCAAATACGGGGTCTGCCGTACTGTGGTAGAGAGATACTGATACATACACTACTGCGACCGACAATGCCCCCAGAGACAAGGTAGTCCCAAAAAATGCGGTCAATACCTGCCAGTGATTCCAATAAGGCCTCGCTTCGATACGATAAATTTTGTGCATGGCATACAGGGCGATGGGTCCTGCGACCAGCGCCAACCACCCAAAAATAGCGGTTAAACCCGTGACAAGACCGGTCGGTAGAAAAGCCAATAATTGTGGAAACGTATGCAGTACCGTATAGGCCGCCAAGGCGTTAAAAAATACCGCCACTGCCGCGACTTCGCGACTCACGGGCGAATAACGCAAATTATTAAAGGCCCGGTAGAAACGCTGCGGTTTGCCTAAGTGCATCGTGGAGGTGAACAAGCCATAGGCCTGTAGACCGAGCAATGCAAACAAAAATACGCCGTAGACCGATTCATATTGCGCCACTGGCGTATGGTTTAAACCCAGTATCGGCAGTAGAAACAGTATACTAAATGCGCCAATCACCGCCTGGGTTATCAGGGTAAATTTCACCAAGGGATCTTCACGTGAACGTAGTTTAGATAAATTCCACTGCCGTGATTTTCGATTGAGTGCGGCCTTAGTCTTGTACTGACCTTGCCCTTGCTCGTCGTGTTGATATCTGATCGGCATTGTATCGGGTCGTGTCATTTCTCGGGGTAGGCTACGCTTTTGCTCAAAACGAATATTGGGGTGAGTGATATCGGGTGTGGGAAACCCCGGAATGGTGATATTCATTTGCTCACGATTTTCTGGTTTAGAATCTATAATCCCAAAATCCAGCGCCCCGCCCAAACAAGCCGCCGCACAGGCAGGCTTTAGCCCCACTTCCAACCTATCCACACACATATTACATTTTGAGACCTGACCTTTAATCGGATCTAATTGCGGTGCATTATACGGACATACCCAGGTACAATATCCACAGCCGAAACAAATATCCGGGTCTTGTAATACAGCGCCATACTCGGCATATTTAGTATATGCGCGCGTGGGACAACCCTTTAAACAGACAGGATTGTCACAATGATTGCAGGCCATAGAAATATTCAGCCTACGATAATCAGGGTAGGTCCCACCCTCAACATATCCCACGGAACGAAAACTTATATGCGCTGGCAAGTCATTTTTTTCACTACAGGCTGCTTCACACGCATGACAGCCGATACAGTTGTCGGCGCTAAAATGAAAGCCGTGTTGCTTATATCGATTTGGGTTGTTGCCGACGCTATTATCACCATTAATATTCAGGCTCTTGCCGACTAAACTATCATCCGAATCTACCGTATCGATAGATTCGCCCCAGCGATTGTTTTTAGGCACTTCGACATCGGGAATAAACGCATATTCAGGTTCATCGCTACGTACTTTAAACATGATATCCCTCTAGTAGGTGCGGGCTGCTTTATTGACTAAGGCAGCCGCTTGTTGTTGTTTTACGGCTTCTATACGTACTGCGCAATGTTTAAATGCCGGTTGACGTGAATATGGATCTAGCAGACCTAGCGTCAAGCGATTTACACATTCATGGAAGTGAAACGGAATAAACACCATGTTCCGTGCAACCCGTTGGGTGAGTTGTACTAATACCACACTGTCTCCACGACGTGAGGTCAAGCGCGCATAGGTCATGTGTTCAATACCTAGCGCCAATGCGGAATCGGGGTTCATTTCCATATAGGGAGTGGGACTGAATTTATTCAGATTGCCTATTTTCCCGGTACGTGTGCGTGTATGAAAGTGCTCGACAACACGCCCGCTATTGAGCCAAAACGGGTATTCTGTATCTGGCTTTTCATTGTTATCAATGAACGGTAAGGCGAGTAAGTGCGCCTTACCATCGGCATGTTGAAAATCACCGTTTGCATAGAGACGTTGTGAACCAATTTTCTCGCTCTCTTTTCCTGTCGCGCAAGGCCATTGTAGACCACGATTTTTTTCAATTTTTTCATGAGTCATACCGGAGATATCCAGGAAACGGCCTTTAGATAATTCTCGCATTTCATCAAAGACTTTTGATGCAGTCTCCGGAAAAGTAATCTTTGCGCCATTAGGGAAACGTTTCGCCATCTGACTGAAAATCCATAAATCGGGTTTGGATTCTTCATGTGGTTTCAGGACATTTCGGATCAGATTGACACGGCGCTCGGTATTAGTCATAACACCTTCTTTCTCGGCCCAGATCGCGCCGGGGAAATAGACATGTGCATATTCAGTCGTCTCGACGTCTGAATAGGCATCCTGCACCACCAAGAATTCCAATTTCTCCAAGGTCTTGCGGATACGCGGGGTATTCGGCATCGACGTCATCGGATTCGTGGCGATAATCCACAGACCTTTAATCGTGCCGGTTTCTATGGCCGGAAAAATATCTGTTTGAAACAACCCTCGTTTGGTCGGAAAAAACGCCGGATCGATCCCCCAAAATTTTGCGATATCGATGCGATCTTGTTCCTTTTCCAGGGCGCGATAACCCGGTAGCCCCGAACACGAAGACCACTCGCGTGTCCCCATGGCGTTACACTGTCCGGTAATCGACAAACTGGTGCCGCCGGGTTTGCCTATATTTCCGGTAATAAGGTTGAGATTATTGATGGCCGCCACACCGTCCGAACCGTGCGTGCTTTGATTGATGCCCATCGTCCATATCGACATTGCGGCGTCACATTTTGCATACAGACGTGCTACATGGCGTATGGTGTCCTCATCGATACCACAGATCGCCGCCGCAGTAACAGGATCATACTGCTCGATCAGGGCGTTAAATTCCTCGGCCCCCGAAGTATGCGCATCTATATAAGACTGATCAGCCAAACCTTCCTTGACAATGACATGTGCCAAACTATTCAACAGAACCAGGTCCGTACCCGGCGTAATAGGCAGATGCATATCGGCAAACTGAGCAAACATCGTTACACGGGGGTCTACCACAATAACAGGGAATTTTCTTTTTTCCAGGGCCTGTTTAAGACGCCAATAGATAATCGGGTGTTGCTCGGGTAGGTTAGAACCAAAGGCGATTAAACAGTCGGTATGCGAAAAATCATCGTAACACCCCGGCGGCCCATCCGATCCGAAAGAACGTTTGTAACCCGAGACCGCAGAGGCCATGCACAAGGTCGTATTACCATCGTAGTTATTGGTACCGATGACACCACGGGCCAACTTACCCAAGGTGTAAAATTCTTCCGTGAGTATCTGCCCGGTCGACACAATGGCAAATGAATCACGTCCATAAGTCTCTTGGATGCGTTGTATTTCCGAGGCACTTTTATCTAGTGCCTGATCCCATGACACGGGTTTATAATCATCGTAGATTTTCTCGCGCAACAGGGGCGTTTTACCACGGTTAGCCGAATTAAATAACTCGTGTTCGAAAATACCCTTCAGGCATAATTTGCCACGATTGACATCGGCGCCACCCACGCCTTGAGAGGCAACCGCTTCGCCTTTGGCATTTAAACCTACCTCTATAGAACAACCGGTAGAGCAATATCCACAAGTCGTATAGACCCATTTTTCTACTTTCTTATTAGGTAAATTTATCGGATTTTTTTTCGCACGCCCAAATAACACGTTGCCACCCCCGTGAAGAA
>JBGMRO010000420.1:0-4206 GCA_048061555.1 Thiohalomonadales bacterium
GATTCAGTTTACAGTTGGCGAGTGTACTCTCGGCGAGTGTACTGTTGTTTATACTTTATTTTTTACTGCGAGAAAGCGCACCCTTACTTAATGAAATTGGCGTTGGTAGTTTTTTTGACAAGGATTGGTACCCACTTGACGGGGAATATGGACTAACGTCGATGTTACTCGGCAGCCTTTATGTTGCCCTTGGAGCCGTGTTATTGGCTACGCCGTTGGGGGTTATTGTAGCGGTATTTGGCCAGTATTACGCACCACCCGTCGTGGCACGTATATACCATGGCATGATCGAATTGTTGGCGGGTATACCCTCTGTGGTTTATGGCCTATGGGGCCTCACGATGTTGGTCCCATGGATTACTGGCTGGGCACCACCGGGAGCCAGTGTTTTGGCAGGTATCATTGTCTTGGCGATGATGATACTACCGTTGGTGGTATTGACCGCAGATGCGGCCTTGGCGAAAGTCCCGGCGAATTATCTGCGTAGTGCGGAGGCCTTGGGTCTTTCTCGCTGGGCTATGATTTATCGTATCGCCTTGCCGGTCGCGATGCCCGGCATATCGTCCGGTGTTGTTCTACAAAGCGGTCGTGCCCTAGGAGAGACTATGGCCATTTTGATGGTGACTGGAAATGTAGTTCAAATACCCAGCAGTTGGTTTCAACCGGTACGAACACTCACCGCGAATATCGCTTTAGAAATGTCCTATGCTATCGGTGACCATCGCCTTGCTCTATTCGTCAGTGGTTTGTTATTGTTATTGCTCACTGTGGCGCTCGTTAGCATCGCCAACCATCTAAGGCGAAAAGAATATGCTTAAGCCCATGAGTAGCAAGCATGATTGGATGGGCGTAATGATTTGGTCTGTAGCAATCCTAGTAGCGATTCTACCCTTATTAATGCTATGGGATATTCTCATTAAAGGGCTGCCACATGTGACACTCAATTTTTTACTAGACGAATCGACTGATGCTGGCCGCAGCGGTGGAATATTTCCCTTGCTCGTTTCCACATTTTGGATACTCGGCGTATGCCTGCTGGCAGTGATACCGATCGGCCTGGGTTGTGCGCTTTATCTCAGCGAATGTGTGCCCATGGAAAATCGCTTAGCGCGATTTGTGGGGACAAGCTTAGATATCCTAAGCGGTGTACCTTCTATAGTATTCGGCCTCTTTGGTTACGCAATATTCGCTATTCAATTTGGCCTGGGTTTTTCAATTTTATCCGGCGGTTTGAGTCTGGCCTGTATGGTACTGCCGCTCTTTATTCGCACCACGGAACAGGCATTACGTTCGTGCCCCTCTGCGTATCGACAAGCCGCAGAGGCCCTCAATCTAAGTTTTTTTGGTTACGTCGTACGTATATTGTTACCTACGGCTGCTGCTGGCATCGCAGCGGCACTTATTATTAGTATCGGGCGTGCCTTAGCCGAGACTGCGGTACTGATCTTTACTGCGGGTTATGTCACCAGAATGCCGACACAGTGGTCCGACTCTGGCCGTGCGTTATCGGTACATATTTATGATCTATCCATGAATGTACCGGGCGGCCAAGATAATGCGGCCGCTACAGCAGTGGTTCTTATTGTTATCATTATTTCACTCAATATTTTTGCCCACAGATTATCTCAACGTTGGCAAGCAGCGGTTTAGGCTATGCAAAAACTTCAATATAAAACGACCATGACTGAACGTATGAAAGCGCTCATAAAGCGACCAGACGCAGCAAATTTATCACCCTCAAATGGCCTCAATTCGGCCCCGACATTGTCGCTAAAAAAAGTCACTATTAGCTATAATGATGTCATCGCGATCGAGGACGCGAACCTGGACATACCTGCCGGTAAAATAACCGCACTCGTGGGGCCTTCTGGCTGTGGCAAAAGTAGTTTATTGGCCAGTATTAATCGCATGACAGATACTATTCCTCACTGTAAGGTGTCGGGTCAGATCATGTTAGGTGACGAAGACATATTTCAAACGAATATGGATCTATCTCGTCTACGTAGACGCGTGGGCATGGTATTTCAACAACCCAATCCCTTTCCTCTTTCCATTGAAGAAAATATTCGCTTTCCACTAAAAGAACATGGAATTCGATCAGAGCATAACTTAAATGAAATAACGGAAACCGTCTTGAAACAAGTTGGGCTTTGGCAGGAGGTTAAAGATCGTTTGAAGAAAAATGCCTTGCAACTCTCAGGCGGTCAACAACAACGACTCTGTATCGCTCGATGCCTAGCACTGAAACCTGCCGTAATATTATTTGATGAACCCTGTAGCGCCTTAGACCCTATCTCTTCATCGACCGTAGAAGAACTCATTAAACAACTGAGACTTGATTACACCGTTTTAATGGTCACTCACAACTTGGCGCAGGCTCGCCGTATTGCCGATCACGTCGCGGTGTGTTGGGTTCAGTCTGGGTGCGGTTGCATTATTGAAAGCGGCGATACAGAATCAATATTTGAACGTTCGATACACCCGATTACGCGCGCTTTCTGCCAGGGAGATCGTGGTTGAACGTCTTATATAATTTAATACTTTCATTTACTCATAAAAAACCCCGCACGATGGCGGGGCTTGTTATCTACATAGTCAATATTTCCAGTTTAATCCACAACCGTAACCATAGTATTATCCTTGAAAGCTTCACCTGCAAAAGTAAAGGTTGACGTAATTGTTGCCTGTCCGGCTGCAAGCCCTCTGGCTACTCCATTATAATCCGGGTTATTGCTAATCGAAAGATAGGTAGGGTCATCAACAGTGTAAGTATGATCAGGATGATCACTGACTATACGCTCATTACCATCTGGGTCCACTGCGACTACGGTAAATTGTCTGGTATTGCCAACTTTTAATGACTCCACGATCTTGGGACTTATTTCAATTCTGACTATTGTGGGATTTAAAACAGTAACGACGATCGTTGATTTTAGTTTTATACTGAATTCACATGTTAGATTTGTGCCGCCAGTACTCACGTTTGATGACTCAAAATATCCTGCTTTAGCATTTGGGAAGCCCACCGGGTATACCAGGTTGAGATCTTCAGAAATCCAGGTACAATCTTTTGTAACTTCCTCTTCTCCCTTGCTAGTATCTGCAAACTGCGCGTAAGCTCTGAATTGTTGTCGACTTCCAACTAAAAAATCATAACCCTCCGGCCTAATGATAATGGCATCAACCTTACCTGGGTCGGTAATGCCAACATTAGTAGTACCTGTCTGGCCATCATAACTTGCAGTGATTGTTGTTCGTCCTACAGATACTGGTGATGCGAGGCCAACTTCGGAAATAGTTGTGACACCATTATCGCCAGACGTCCAATCACTTTCTTCCGTCAGATCTTGCGTACGACCACCCGGGTATGTGCCAGTGGCAATGTATTGGTGGGTAACATTTAATATCAGCTCCTTGTTAACGGGAGTCACCGTTATTGAAGTCAAGATATCATTGACCACTGTTACGTCAGCGCTTTCAGTAGCGGTGGTCGTAATAGCACCGAGTGTGGCTATGATAGTTTCATTTCCTTCTACTGCGGCTCGAGCTTCTGATCGATCTGGTTGATCAAAAGCGATAACACCATTGTTATTCACAAATGTCCAGGCTACTTGATCAGAAACATCAACAAAGCGGCCGTCGGAGTATTTTGCCCATGCTTCATATTTCTGAGTGGTTCCAACATCTAACGTTTGTGCTTTCGGTATTACATCTAATGATTCGATTGTTGGTGTCGGTGATCCCGCTGGTGGATCGTCTGAGCTACTACATCCCATTAAAATAGTAGCCATAAGCATACCGGTAGTAAATATAATTTTCATAAATCCCCTTTATTATTTTATTAGTTAACAATAAGTTATAGTTCAGACTCTACATTATTCGTCCGAAATACAGCTACACTACAATTATTCTCTATTGGGTTGGATACTTGTGACAATAATATTTATCACTATATAGAACGCTGCTATGTATTAATTATCATTTTACACTAAAAATTAGACAGAATCATCACTGGTTGATAAATAACCGATTTGAAATGGTCGATCCTAACCTACTGCTCGTCCACAAACGATGGTAGGTATTGCAGCCAGATTGAAACGAGACTTTATAGGTGACGAAGTTGTGAGGGGAGCTTATCTGCGAGAATCTAATTAATATTAATCTGGCCTCTCTACTAAAATAATAAACGGGCCAGTAGTGATAATG
>JBGMRO010000421.1:0-4190 GCA_048061555.1 Thiohalomonadales bacterium
TAATCGACTGCGCGATACATAATACTGCCACCAAGCCTAAAAAAAGGTAACTACTCAGGCAGTCCCGGTAAAGCTTCATCTCTGCGTTAAAAAATGATCATTTACCAGTGTAAACTCACATTTTTCGCCTTGAATTGAAGCTTTACCAGAACTGCCTGAGCAGTTACAAATGTAGTTTATAAGCTACTTTGTAGCTAGTTTTACGCTGGACGGGGTGAGCAGTTACCAAAAAAGAAACTATGACTATTGCGGGTCTGAAATTTGTTTACAAAGCCAGGCCCTTGCAAATCGTAGCTCTCGGTCGACACCAGCGATATTCATGGCAACGGTCTCAGCCATTTCTTCGTAATTCATACCACCAAAATAGGCCATTTCAAATAATGACGCCTTTTTTTGGTCGAGCTTAGTCAACGCTTGCAGGTATTTGTCGACCGTGATGAAATCGACTACCTGGTCAGCGTCTGATAGTGAATTATCTAACAGTGTGTCCACCGTCATAGTTTCGTTTGACTGATTTTTTTCGTCCTGGCTCTTTAACTCTGAGACTACCCTGCGAATTTGACTAGCCGCAATAGCGAGTAGATGAGCGCGCTCCTTGTCGGTGAGCTTCATTTCGTCGAGTGGTAAGGACTCACGCAAAAGGTGAGGAATATGGGTCACCTGACGTTTATGCTTGGGCGGCTGCAGGTTCAAAGATTGCCTTTTAAGGTGTTCATAAAAGATATTTTCCGCCTTGACGATGGCCATTCTTTCACCCGTTAGTATTTTGGGTAATAATACATTCAGCTTTCCCTGTTTTTTCATGGCTTAATGATTGGCACTACAATCGCATATTTGTCAAAAGGCAGCTAAAATAACCTAAAATCTTGTCGCATAATTCTAACACATCAGTTGAAGCTACCGCGACCGAAAATTAAGCCCAATGAACAATGCCTAATGAACAAAGCTCAATAAACAAGGCCCAATGAACCCAGCTCAATGAACCCAGCCCAAACCGAGATCGCAGTCAGTGACATAAAAACCTGGAAGCCCCTATTCCTGCAAAATTTGTATCGAGTCATTTTATCCAGCATATTTTTAATTTTATTTTCACTCAAATCCAGCCCATCTACCCTTGGGCAGCACGACCCCATGTTGTTTATGCTTACCGCGCAATCCTATTTTTCGATAAGTATCATAGCAATATTGGCGATACAGCGCCGTTGGGCCAGCTTTAACACCCTCATCCACGGACTGACCTTCCTGGATATCGCCGCACTGACCCTGCTGATGCATGCCAGCGGAAGTATCGAATCAGGACTCGGCATGTTGCTGGTGGTTTCCATTGCCGGAAGTAGTATGATCACGGCGGGCAGGACGGGCAATTTGTTTGCCGCAATGGCGGCCATCGCGGTTATTAGCGAGCAAATTTATGCACAAATCGAATCGGTGTTAAAGACCAATTATACCCAGGCGGGATTTTTGGGGGTAACCTTGTTTGCGACTGCAATTCTCTCGCATGTGATGTCCACCCGTTTGCGTGAAACAGAGGCCCTGGCCACCCAGCGCGGTATCGACCTGGCCAACATGGCACAGCTTAATGAGCATGTGATCAAACGTCTACAATATGGCCTGATTGTGGTCGATTCTCGAGGCCAGATACGTCTCATGAATGAATCCGCCTGGCACATGCTGGGCCTGCCTATCGTAGAAAAAATGCACCATCCGCCTTTGGCTTCAATATCGGCAGACTTGCATAATCAAGTGATCGCCTGGAGGGCTGGACAAATCACCCGCCCGAAGGTCATTCGCAGTGATAACGTCACCCCTAATATACTGCCACACCTTACCTCGTTAGGGTCCAGTGATGATTCCGGTACTATGATTTTTTTAGAAGACAGCACCCGCACACACCAACAGGCACAACAGATGAAGCTGGCCTCCTTAGGCAGACTGGTGGCCAGTATCGCACATGAAATTCGCAACCCCTTGGGCGCAATTAGTCACGCGGAGCAATTACTGGCTGAATCGCCACAGTTACCCGAAGAAGACAAGCGCTTGACTGAGATTATTCATGATAATTCTGCCCGTGTTAATGCTATTATCGAAAACGTGCTGCAATTAAGTCGTCGTGGTAATACCTTGGCCGAGTCGATAGTGCTAGACGAGTGGTTAAACAAGTTTTGTAGCGAATTTGTACTCGACCATAATATTGACCGTTCAGATATTTCTATCAAAGTCAGTCCCATCGATACCACTATATTTATAGACTCCACCCAGTTACAACAGATACTCTGGAACCTTTGCCAAAATGGCCTGCGCTATAGTAAAGACTACACCAGCTCACCCAAACTTGAGATACATGGCGGTATGACAGCAGACAGGCGACACCCGTTTCTGGAGATCATCGATCACGGCAGTGGAGTTGACCCAGTAAACGCTGAGAAAATTTTTGAGCCCTTTTTTACTACCGAAGTGAGTGGCTCGGGGCTTGGACTATACATCTCACGAGAGCTCTGTGAGGCCAATTTTGCAAGTTTACGTTATAAAGCGCTGCCCACTAGCGGTAGTTGCTTTAGAATAGAGTTCACCTCTCCACCGGAAGATTAACATGAAGTCAACGTTAACACTGATAGTAGACGATGAGCCCGATATACGGGAACTGTTGGAACTCACCCTAGGCCGTATGGAGATTGAAACCAAGACTGCCGCCGATATCGGCGAGGCAAAGCGATTGCTTTCGACATTCGATTTCGGTATGTGTCTCACTGACATGAAGCTACCCGATGGTAGTGGCATCGAGCTAGTGCAACATATACAAAAACACTACAGCGATGTACCGGTCGCGGTCATTACCGCGCACGGCAATATGGAAATGGCGATCAAGTCGTTAAAATCGGGCGCATTTGACTTTGTCTCCAAACCGGTCAACCTGCAAATGCTGCGCAACCTGGTCAATACCGCACTAAAAGTGACCCAAGCCTTCCCCGAGACCGACCGACGTTCACGCGATACCCTGCTAGGTGATTCGGAAGTGATGCGCAAGACCCGGGCGACCATCGCCAAGGTTGCGCGTAGCCAGGCACCGATATACATCAGTGGAGAGTCGGGCACGGGAAAAGAACTCGTCGCCAAGTTGATCCATGCCAAGGGCCCACGCGCCAGTATGCCATTTGTGCCCGTAAACTGCGGTGCAATCCCCGCAGAATTGATGGAAAGCGAGCTTTTTGGGCATAAAAAAGGTAGCTTTACCGGTGCCAGTAGCGACAAACCTGGGCTGTTTCAATCTGCCCACGGTGGCACCCTGTTCCTGGATGAAATCGCCGACCTACCGCTGCATATGCAGGTAAAGTTGTTGCGCGCAATTCAGGAAAAAGCCGTCAGGCCAGTGGGGGCGTCTAAGGAAATTCCGGTCGATGTACGCATACTCTGCGCAACTCACAAGTCCTTGTCCGACCTAGTTGCAGAAAACAAATTTCGTCAAGATTTATATTACCGAATCAATGTCATCGAGCTAAAGGTCCCTCCCCTGCGGGATCGCCCCGAGGACATTCCCCTATTAGCGGAACACATCCTGCGCAAAATCGCCGGAACAGATACCGTCAAACATCATCTGCACCCGGATAGCATACAACGCCTCCATCAATATACGTTCCCCGGCAATGTACGTGAATTGGAAAACATCCTAGAACGGGCACTGACACTCTGTGAAGGCAGTGAAATCGGCCTGGATGACTTGCAACTCGCGGAGGTCAATCAGCCCACACCCGACAACAGTGATGCAATATTTGCCTCTCAGGGTAGTTCCACCATAGCGGATTCCACGAGACCTGCGAACGAAGCAATCAATACAGAGATTCCGCTAGAAGACCAACTCGGTAACATCGAAAAAGAGGCCATCATGAAGGCCCTGGAAAAGACGCGTTACAATAAAACCGCAGCGGCAAAATTACTCGGCATGAGCTTTCGCTCGTTACGCTACCGCTTGAAAAAATTGGGTTTGGAGTAGCGCATGGTGGTTCGCAATACCCCCCCTACAGCGTTTCATGTGGGCACAAAAAACGTGCCCACAAGCCAATCTAGATATCAACACCAAAATATTAATGTCATCTCTTGTTCGGCCATAAAATTTTCGCCAATTGAAATAATGGTGTTTTGGTGTTTTGGTGCTATGGTGCTATGGTGCTATGGTGCTATGGTGCTATGGTGCT
>JBGMRO010000422.1:0-4180 GCA_048061555.1 Thiohalomonadales bacterium
GCTTCTATGGCAATTTCTTGTTTGAAGAGTGGCAACTACGAAGAAGCTATTAAAAGAGCACAAGAAAGTATTGATTGGTCGTGTACTAATACTGCACACGAGTCACTCAAAATAATTCATGCTAACGCATTAGTAACCTATGCATTGTGCAACGTCTACTTATTTAGAGAGGGTATAGAGAATATCAGTGAGCCTTTAAGTCTAGCTGAAGAAAATTTAAGAAATGCAGATAAAGTATTTACGAATATAAAAGAAAAAAGCCATCATCTCGGTCGCTATTTTGGGACGCTAGTATTTCTAAAAATAGCACGATTTGACCAAGTTGGTAACGGTTTAAACTTAGATGCAAGTGAGCAGTCTAGTCTTTTAAAAAATGCGACTCTAACTCATAGTCCAATTGAATTTAGAACTAAATTTGGACGAGCTGCAGGGTTATATTGCGAAGCATTTTGTCACTATTGGTTGGCAAAAACTATTGGCAATATTGAGGAGCATCTCGATAAGGCACAGAAACAATTGGATGAAATAAATAATTTGATAAACGACAATCAAGTTAACGCTAGGGAGAAAGTGGAATGCTTGCGAGATGCCATGAAAGAAATTCAAAAAGGGTATCATGATGACCCAAAAGAATACCAATGGTTAGCTTTACCGATAAACTAGAAAATATTTATCCAAGCCTTCTTGAAAAAGACATCATTCCATATGATGCATATGGGCGATGGGATTCATTAGTAGCAATTGATTCAAATGGGCATATTGCAGGAATCGTCCAAGCTCATGATGGCGATTTTTATCCCGAGGCTCCGGAAGATTACGTTAGGGCTATTCAAAAGTATATTACAAACTCATCTGTGCAGCCTTACCCTGTTCGTGTTGATATCGATCTTACACAAGGTTGCTCCTCTGATTGCACGTTCTGTTTTTCCAGAGAATATAGAAAGTATACCAACTATAAGGGGGCGTGGATTAAGGAAGCGGATTTAAAATCAATTTTTAAACAATGCGCGGAATGGGGGACGACAACCATTAGATTTTGTGGGGGGGGCGACCCTTTAGTACATCCAGAAATTAAGAGCCTGCTAGCCTTACCAAAAAAATTCGGATTAAAGCTCACGGTAATCACCAATGGTGATTTACTTAATAAAGAAATATCAGAACTAATTGTCTCTAACGTTGATCATTTACGCTGGAGTGTCAATGCTGGAGTAAATGAGACAAGAGAACTTATTCACCGTCCAAGTAAAAATGCTAATAGATTGGATCAAACAAAGTACTGGATTAAGTATATCGCCGAAGAGTCTAATCTACTCTCAGCTAAAGATCGCACAATGATTTGGGCCACTTATCTTTTAATGCCGGAGAATGTTCATGAAATTGAAGCTGCTATTATATTGCTCAAAGAATCAAAAGTAAATAGCATATCATTTCGCCCAGTATTTCATGGCTTGCTTCGTAATTGGACGACACAAGAGAAAAAAGATCTGAATGCTGCGCTGACTTTTGCGCAAAATTCTTCTTTACCACCGACATTTAACGTTTTTACCCCTAGCCGTGCAGTAAAACAAGTTAATGAATTTGCGCCTAGTACACATTTTTCAATTTGTCGATCTCGATTTCTACGCACCGTAATTGAAGCGTGCTCGGAAGGGGAGCTTCTTCAAAGTTGTGGTATTTATCGTGGTAATTATTCCACTGGGCAATTCATGACTCGAGGAAGCCCAGATTTTGGCAACGCCTGGCAAACGCATACAAGATTCCCTATACCATTAATAGCACCGGATAGTTGTAGTAAATGTATAGATATAAGTATGAATCAAACATTAGAGTTTATTTATAGTATGCTAAATCAAAACCCAGCTACGAAGTTCCTTCGTGCTAATAAGAAGCAAGGAAATATCGATTTTAAAGAACCTCGAAGGTCGAGGGGCCAAGTTAGTTGAAGTTCAAGGCAAAAAAAATGATAACAAGACGCCATGGGAATTTGCACCACGATTCTGGGCGTCGACTTATCTATGATGAAATTACTTCGAATTGATGTCCGTTTGTACGACATTCAGAGTATTTGAGCGACCGCTCTTGTCCGATTGAAGACTCTCCACTATCAACAATAAAGGCTATTGTTTCCAGTTCCAGGACAGGGTTTAGAGACGATTAACCCAATAAAAAAACACCGCGCCTCCTGATTAGCGGTGTTGCTTTGGGTTTTACCCTGGCTCGCAATCTAGGCCAACTGGGCATCTTATTACGCGGGGATCGGGAAGGCTTCGCTTTGTTTTGGTTGCCAGGGAAAATGAACGAACTCCAGCTCATGAGCGACATGGTGATAGGTACGATCGACGATATCCCGCAATAAACTCCCGCCCTCAGCTGCGGTCACCGTTGGCCGCGACGTAAAAAGTTGCCAGCATCGCGAAGCCCACGGCACCTAAAACGGTGCGCGCAGTAGATCCAACTGATGTGTTAGGTTTAACGTTGCTTAAATTCGATAATGTCGTAGTCCTGGCCTCGCAGTACCGAACCGGTTTGAACTCCAATCAGTTTTTTATCCATAATTTCTTCCAGCGCCCCCTGAATCGCTCCCAAGGTAAATGTCAGCCGACGTGTAGAGCCATGTTCTTCACCCGCTGAACATACCGTTTCGCCTAAAAAAGCCCGTGTAATGTTGCCGTCTTGTTCAACTTTGGTCAAATTACACAAGCGTGTGCCGTTTTTCCCGATGGTATTGCGCACGCGGGTGGCCCATTCTGACATCGGAATTTGGGTCTTGCTTAAACCAATGAAAGAATAGGGGTCAATCATGTTGTATAACATATGCTGGCTTGAAATCCACGTAAGTATCGTCAAAAGCCCAGCGACTGCTGGGGTTTTTTTATGCTTTGACTTTATTCTTTAGCTGCATGTTCTCGATAAAGGTATCGATTACCTGCATGACCTGGCGCTTCCCTTTGAGCCCCATCTTTTCAATCTGATGCATACGCCGTTACAGGCGAATATCCGACTTAGGTCGATTCTTTACAGGCTTAATACCCAACAACTAATCCGAACTCACCCCTTGTACTTTCGTCAGAACCGGCGAGCGAATCGCGGCAGCGTTCGTGTTGAATGAACTTAAATATTTACCCGATATGTACGCAGATATTATCGAAGCTTGGGATCGGTTAGGCGATGATTGGCAGGTTTGCGTACGGCTGGCTAAGCGGGATTATATGAATCTTATTCACAAACAAAAATAAAAGATAAGTATAATCAGTGGTATAGCACTTGGTTACTGGAAGTATGGCACTAAGTGCTATATACTGATGCTAATAACAAGGACAATGTATGTGGATTGGAAAAACGAAATTATTTGCAAAATGGGCAGCCAAAGAAGGGTTAACCGATGCGGTACTGGTCACCGCCATAAATGAAATCGCTGAGGGTTCAGTTGAGGCTAATTTAGGCGGTGAGGTTTACAAAAAGCGAATTGCGTTGCCAGGGCGTGGTAAGCGAGGAAGCTCCAGGACGATCCTTGCATTTAGATACGAAGATAAAGCATTTTTTATTTATGGCTTTGCCAAAAATGAACAAGCGAATTTAAAACAGAATGAACTAAAAGCGTTGAAACGCTACGCAAAACAATTACTGGAGTATGACGACAAGGCGTTGAAAAAAATGCTGAAAGCGGGAACCATAATAGAGGTAGCTAATAATGGATAAATCAATTTTAGAAGTGGTGCACGAAGGTGCCAAAGACTTGCATGAAATCGGTTTAATGGATGATATCACCATGCGAGAGTTTGATGCGTTATGTTTGCCAGCGATAAAAAAATTAAGCGCTAGACAAATAAAATTACTAAGAGAAAAAAACAAAGCAAGCCAAGCTGTGTTTGCCGCGTTTTTAAATACGAGTGTATCGACGGTACAAAAATGGGAACAAGGGCAAAAACGACCAAATGGTCCATCGTTGAAACTACTGAATTTAGTTGCTGATAAAGGTCTTGGAGTGCTTACTTAACAGCAAGTATCCCTTGAAATTAACCCCTTTTAAGCTTAAAAAGTGCACTAGAAAAGAATCAAAGGGGTCGAATCAAAGGGGTCAGAGTCAATGCCAGTAAGTTAGGCCTTAACTCGTTCATTACAATAAATTTTTATAAGCCGGAAAATGAATATCATTCTTAATGTTTTTTAGTTTTCTCGG
>JBGMRO010000423.1:0-4172 GCA_048061555.1 Thiohalomonadales bacterium
TCAGTGCGGCCGATCAAGTCTTGCAGCTTGGTAATGCCTAGCGCGGCAAGATGTTCGCGTACGTCTTGAGCGACGAAGCGAAAATAATTCATTACCATCTCGGTCTTGCCAATGAAGTGACCCATGAGCACATTGTCTTGCGTGGCGATACCGGTGGCACAATTATTCAAGTGACAAATACGCAAGTACTTACAACCCATGGCGATCATGGGGGAGGTTCCAAAACCAAAGCTCTCGGCACCCAGGATGGCGGCCTTAATAACATCACGACCTGTTTTTAACCCACCATCAGTTTGTAGGCGTATTTTATCGCGTAGGTTATTGGCACGAAGAATCTGATGGGTCTCGGTTAGGCCCAATTCCCACGGGCTACCTGCGTAACGTATCGAGGTCAGCGGACTAGCGCCCGTACCGCCATCGTGTCCTGATATGGTGATTAGATCCGCATAGGCCTTGGCAACACCTGCAGCGATCGTACCTACACCGGCTTCGGCGACCAACTTCACTGATACCAATGCGTTTGGATTGACCTGCTTGAGGTCGAAAATTAGCTGGGCCAGATCTTCGATCGAATAGATGTCGTGGTGTGGTGGTGGTGATATCAAGGCGACACCGGGTTTGCAATAGCGTAAGTCGGCAATGAGTTTATTGACCTTTTGTCCGGGTAATTGTCCCCCTTCGCCTGGTTTTGCGCCCTGTGCGACTTTTATCTGGATCACCTCTGCGTTGCGCAAGTATGCGGGTGTGACGCCAAATCGACCCGAAGCGACTTGTTTTATTTTAGAGCGTTTGTCATTGTCATAACGCGCAGGATCTTCACCGCCTTCGCCTGAGTTAGAGCGGCCACCCAATCGGTTCATTGCCTTGGCCAGGGTTTCGTGGGCATCGGGTGATAAGGCACCTAAGGACATCGCGGCAGAATCAAAGCGAACGAGTATGTCTTCAATGGGTTCGACAGCCTCTATATCGATCGCAGTGCAATCGGTTCGTAGTGCCAATAGGTCTCGAAAAGCCAGCACGGGGCGCTTATCGACTAAGTCGGCAAATTTTTTGTAGTCGGTATAGAGGCCACTGCTGACGGCCCTTTGTAGGGTCTGTACCACGTCGGGGTTGTAGGCATGATCTTCACCGCCGTGTACAAATTTGAGCAGGCCGCCTTGGTCTATAGGTTTGCGAGGATTCCACGCAAGCGTCGATAAGGCGCGTAGATCTACTTCTATGTTGTCAAAGTTTGTACCTTGCAGGCGGTTCGTGGTGCCTTTAAAGCAATAATCCACGACGTCGTTGTGCAAACCGACCGATTCGAATAATTGTGCACCGCGGTAACTGGCGATAGTGGATATGCCCATCTTGGAAATGATTTTATACAGGCCTTTGTTGATTCCCTTGCGATAATTACGCATCAATTGCACAGTGTCGGTAGAGACGATTTCATCACTTTGTTGCATATTCATAATGCACTCATAGGCCATATACGGAAATACCGCAGTCGCACCATAACCGATCAGTACTGCGAAGTGATGCGGATCGCGGGCGACACCCGTTTCGACCACGATGTTGGCGTTACAGCGTAGGCCCTCTTGAATCAATCGGTGATGTACTGCACCCACGGCCAATAGCGCATGCAGGGCGATTTTGTCGGCGGCAAAATCTCTATCGCTTAATATGATAATCACCTTGCCAGCCTTTACGGCGTCGACAGCCTGTTGGCAAATTTTATCAAGACAGCTGCGTGCGTCGCTATCGATCGAGTAATTTAGATCTATCAGTATGTTTGCATAGACCTTCTTGTCTAAGCTGAGCAATTCTGTAAATTTACTGACCGACAGTACAGGTGTATCGCTAGTCACTCGCTCGGCGTGTTGTTCCGTCTCAATCAACATATTTTTTTCTTGACCGAAGCAGGTCGCGAGAGACATCACAATTTGTTCGCGTAGGGGATCTATAGGTGGGTTCGTCACTTGGGCAAATTGTTGGCGAAAGTAATCAAATAACGAACGCAGCTGTGAAGACAATACCGGTAGTGGCGTGTCATCGCCCATGGAACCGATCGCCTCCTGGCCTTCTTCTGCCAGGACGCGTATCACCTGGTCACGTTCCTCAAAACTTACCTGAAAAAGTTTTTGTGCGGCCATGAACAAGCGACTATCCATTGGTTTGATAGTGACTAAGGTCTCTGAGTCGAGTTTTCGCGCGTGCTTGTCCATCCATTGACGGTAGGGATAGCGTGACTTTAAGTCGTTATCGATATCCCCAGGTAATAGGAGTTTGCCGGTACTGGTATCCACTGCGATCATCTCGCCGGGTTTGAGGCGACCCTTTTTCAAGACATCGGTTTCTTCGTAGGCATAAACGCCTATTTCCGAAGCGACGGTCAGGTGGCGATCTTTAGTGATGACCCAGCGCGCAGGTCTTAATCCGTTTCTATCCATCGTGCAGGCGGCATGCTTGCCGTCGGTCAATACGATACCCGCGGGTCCGTCCCAAGGTTCCATATGTAACGAATTGCAGGCATAAAACGCCCGTAAGTCCGGGTCTATATTATGTAGGTTTTGCCAGGCTGGTGGTATCAAGATGCGCATGGCACGAAAGATATCGAGGCCACCCGCCAGTAGACCTTCCAGCATATTATCCAATGAATTGGAATCGGAGCCGGTAAGAGATACTAGGGGCCTGACTTGCGCCATATCCAGTTGCTCAGATTCAAATTTATAGCCACGGGCTACGGCCCAGTTGCGGTTACCCTGAATGGTATTGATTTCTCCATTGTGGGCAAGGTAACGAAAGGGTTGAGCCAGACGCCATTGTGGTAGCGTATTGGTCGAAAATCGTTGGTGAAAGACACACAGCGATGATGCCATATCTGGGTTTTGCAGATCCTTAAAAAACACCGGTAGATTTTCCGGCATGACCAGGCCTTTATAGGCGATGGTATGCGCAGACAAGCTAGGCACATAAAACATGGGGTCGTCTGCATCGATGGATTTTTCGGTCATGCGTCGCGCCATGTACAGGCGACGTTCGAAATCGGCCGAGTCCATTGCGCTTTGTCCTGGGGTAGGGGGTGGCGCATTGACAAAGATCTGTTCGATGCCAGGAAGACTATTTAAGGCCTCTTCCCCACAGCCGGAGGTGTCAATGGGCACGCTACGCCAGCCTGCGACAGACAGCCCTTTTTTAATAAGATTGGCTTCGAGGTTATTTTTTGCGGTTAGGGCGCGTTTTTTGTCGGTGTTTAGAAAAACCATGCCGACCGCATATTGTGGGTCTAACTGAATATTAAGCTTGCCTGCCTCGGCGCGAAAAAAAGCATCCGGCTTTTTAAGTAATAGTCCGCAGCCATCACCCGTCTTACCATCTGCGGCAATTGCACCTCGATGGGTTAGGCGCATCAGGGCGTGGATCGCAGTCTCGAGCAACCAATGGCTGGGCTTATTGTCCATTTGAACTATAAGGCCAAATCCACAGTTATCCCGCTCAAATTCGGGGCGGTATAGTCGAAGTCGTTCCAGGGCATTGACAGACATGATTTTTAATACCATTGTTGTTGATTTTTTATTGCGAGACGCATAAAAATATCATAGTAATCAACATGTTACCTGTAAATAGCAGGTCTACATGGGGCCAAATGGCTGCAAATTATACTGCGCAAACGTGGTCTGTACAAGCAATATTCGGCCAGCGAAATTACCTGTAATTAGATCTGCCTAAATTTACGTGAGATTACCTGACGGATAGTAGCAAAATGAGCGTAAATCGTGTTTTTTGGGACGCTGTTTGCTGTTGCATTGATCGGGATTGTATAAAAAAACGACAGAGGTGATGGAGGACTCACAAAGTATCGTTAATGTCTCGTTTGATATAGTGCAGTTTCCTGACCCAGGGTTTAGCGACCGCTAACGCCGCAGGTAGTTTTTTGATGGCTTGTCTAGCACTATCTCGATCAGGAAATATGCCGTAGACCAGACTATGCCACTCTTTACCGTTGTTGTAGCTTCGATAATAAGCAAGATTGTCGCGGTCGAGCGGGTATTCTGCTAAAAAATTTTTTATGGTACTTAAATTATATCCAGCCAATAATTGCAGGGTATAATGATCAGATGCTTGTGAGAGTACCCATTGAGTTTGGCGTTTCACCGAGATGGGTACCTTGCCGATGGATATTATCGGAT
>JBGMRO010000424.1:0-4165 GCA_048061555.1 Thiohalomonadales bacterium
GACTCCGCCCGATACGGCGTCTACAGTCAGCCATTATTTGAGCATTGGTTAGTCGGCGGGGCATCCAATACCGGTGGTGCAGTATTGAAAAACTATTTTTCCGCCCAACAAATACAAACACTGAGCAGACAAGTCGAGCCAAACATTGATACCGGTTTAGACTACTATCCTCTGCTTTGCACGGGTGAGCGTTTTCCCGTATACGATATTAACCACGCACCTAAATTATCGCCACGCCCGGAAAACGAGCTGACATTTTTCCAAGGCATATTAGAAGGTATCGCCAAAATAGAAAAAATGGGCTACGATCGACTGCATACCTTGGGAGCCCCTTACCCCACTCGTATTATCACCATGGGCGGCGGTGCAAAAAATTCTCTCTGGCGACAAATGCGAGAAAGAATACTAGGCATACCGGTTTCGGCAGCAAAGATACAAGACGCAGCATATGGCGCGGCGTTGTTGGCTAAAGGTAAAAAATAGGGGAAAGGAGCAAGGTAAAAGGTAAAAGGTTAAAATCTAAGTCAAAAGCGAGAGATTCAACCTTAGTCTTTTACGAATTACGAATTACGAATCACGATTTAACGGAGTAGGTAATTAATATGAGCAACCCATTCGCAGGGGCGATGTATTTTTTTAGTGGCATTAAATTGCTAAATCAGCCGGGGATACGTCGCTACGTGGTCATTCCATTAAGCATTAATATTGTTTTATTTTCTGTTCTGCTTTGGTTTGGAGCAATCTATGTCAGTGATTTTATAGACTGGATTCAAGCCTCTATCCCTGATTGGCTAGATTGGATCGCTTGGTTAGTGTGGCCGATATTTTTAGTTAGCGCAATGTTGATTGGGTTTTTTACGTTTTCATTGCTGGCCAATATTATTGCGGCCCCCTTTAACAGTCTATTATCGACCGCAATCGAGAAACACCTCACCGGCACCACAGTGGATGCCGAAACGACGGAGGCCGGTTTTGTGGCGAGTTTTATTCCCGAGATCGTAAACGAGGTTAAAAAGTTCGGTTATTTTATATTGTGGTCTATACCCTTTTTAATTCTGTTTGCCATCCCCGTGGTTAACGTGGCAGCACCGGGAATATGGTTTATTTTTTCCGCCTGGATGTTAAGCCTAGAATATCTCGACTACCCGCTTAGCAATCGTAATCTACGCTTTGTCGATATCAAAAAACGGGTTCGCAAACAACGTCTGGCGGCATTGGGTTTCGGATCAATTATCAATATTGCCTTGATGATACCGATCGTAAATTTTATCGTCATGCCTGCCGCAGTTGCCGGTGCCACCGTGTATGCCGTGGAGCGCCTGGGCGACGAAACAAACTAAAAAAGCAGTACCAGCATGGAAAGTTCATAAGATACCAGCACCGAATAGAGAAACAGGCAGGTCAGGAGTATCTGGTATCCAGTAAAGACATTAAACAATTTGAATTTTTTGTGTAAGATCAGAAAGATCAGACTGAAGGCGGTTATGATAAATTTAACTGCAAAAAAGAGTGTGGTATCGATTTGCAGAAAATAATCCATGAATGGATTAAGTTCTTCACTGCCATGTTGTATTAAGATCAAGGTAAAAAAACAATCCAGAACACTCAGCATGATTGCCGCGACGACAATATAAAATTCCCTGGGTGTATGGATATCTACATAGTGCGGTTCAGCCGATTCGCAATCTCGTCGCGGGCCTCTACGGCGTTTTCGAAAAGATGATTGCAGTGCAGTTTGAACACCCTTTTGACGACGATCCTCGCCTGCAATACGAGTAATATTCAATTCACCTGGCATTAATCTGTCTAATTCGGACATGGGCTACGGCTCCCGAATTTCGAAGGATAAACGTCAGAAATTCGCTACTAATTTTAAATTATGGCTAGATCGACCCAGGTTCAGGTCGACCAGCAACAATTGTACATATTTTGACCATACATGTCACGTGATTGTGTCTTTGCGCAGAAATTGATTAACTAGAACCTACTCAGCAACGGGTGTGTTTGGTTAAATTGTTGAAAAACCATTATTTGTGAATTAAAAGACAGGGCTAGTGGATTAAAAGACAGGGCTAATGGATTAGAAAACACAGCTTGTGAGGCTACGCCAAATATTTTTGTAATCGATCTACGGCTTGTTCGAGTTCGTTCATGGTCGTTGTGTAGGCAAAACGCAGGTGCCGGTCCGCCTGGTAGTCACCAAAATCGGCACCGGGCGTCGTCGCTACGCCCGCTTCCTGCAGCAGTGCCTGGCAAAAGGCCATGCTATCTTTACTGAATTTTTCACAACCCACATATAAATAAAAGGCGCCCGCAGGGCTTGCATACATATCAAAACCCAGGGATTGCAATTCAGCATGTAAGTAGTCTCTGCGTTGCTGAAAAATGGCGCATCGCTGCTGCAGAATTTGTTGCGATGCCTCACTAAAACAGGCTAATGCAGCATACTGGGCAACCGTTGGCGGCGCGAGGAACATATTTTGCGCTAGGACGTCAATTTTATCGATGATATTCTCGTGGGCCACCAACCAACCCAGACGCCAACCGGTCATACCGTAGTATTTCGAAAAGCTGTTGACCACAATGGTGTGCGCATTCGTTAATGCGGCAGTCTCTAAGCTTGTGTCGTATACCAACCCGTGATAGATCTCGTCCACCACTAACCAAGCGCCTTGCGCCTCGACCCAGGCTGCGATCTTGTTCAGGGCTTGTGGAGAAATAACCGTACCGGTCGGATTCGAGGGAGAGGCCAGCATGACCAGTTTGGTCTTCTCGGTCCAATGCCGTTGTACCGAATCGATACAAAGTTGAAAATTTTGTGGCTCGCCCACCGCGATCTCGACCGCCTTAGCGGCGAACAACTGCACAAAATTCTTATTGCACGGGTAACCCGGGTCGGCCATTAACACCTCGTCACCGGGATTTAATATCGCGGCTAACGCCAATATCAATGCGCCTGAGGCGCCAGTGCTTATCATCACCTGTCCGGGCAGAACCGCTTTTAGGTAGCGATGCTGATAGTGACTAGCGATAGACTCGCGTAGCGCCGGTAGACCGGTCGCCGCCGTGTAATGGACCCGGCCCTCCTGTAAGGCCTGTGTGGCTGCTGCAATAATGGGCGCTGCGGTGACGAAATCCGGTTCCCCCACCTCCATATGTATAATGTGCTTACCCTGGGCCTCGAGTCTTTTGGCCTGATCCAACATGGCCATCGCGTAAAAGGGTCGAATGAGCTTTAGTCTATCGGCTAGGACCACTGCCTCGCGTGGTGCTCTGTGGTCGGATTCACGCATTTGCTTTTGCATGTAGATTGCGCAACATCTCGACATTCACGAGTTGAAATCCCGCCGCATCACCCTGTTCAACGGAAAACGGTAAATCGGCTTCGCCAAGATGGTCGAGCACGATATCGGCCCCTGAAAACGCATCTTCGCGGGTATAGTCATTGCTCGTTATTACACAGCTTAAATTCGCTGCCCGCGCCGCGAGCAAGCCGTTTTCTGAATCCTCCAGGGCGATACAGGCACTGGCATCCAGACCCAAGCGTTGCAATACGACCTCATAGACCTCTGGATGTGGTTTTTTCTGGCTGACATCCTCCCCTGTACCCATGACCGCAAACCAGCCGCTGGCATCTGTACCGAGATTGATTTCCAATAAGGATTGTACGTTGCTATGCGAGGTTGTCGTCGCGATGGCGAGTTGTAACCCCGCCCGTCTCGCCTCCAGCAAGAGCCGTTTAATCCCCGTCCGTAGGGGTAATTGCCCTGCTTCGATAATGGCTTGATAACGTTGTGTCTTGGCACGATGCAATTCGGCTATGTAGTCATCCATATCGGCCACAAGCTTCGGTAAGCATCCTTGTGACGTATCGATAAAGTGACGAATGCGTTCCTTGCCACCGGTCACCTTGAGCAAGCTCAGATAGTCCTGAATGGACCAATGCCATGTCAGCCCGCGCTCTCGAAATGTATCGTTAAATGCGTGCCGGTGCGCCTCCTCTGTATCGGCAAGCGTACCATCGACATCAAATATAATTGCCTGCAAATTAACCATATAGTGAAAAATCTCCTCGGGCGAACTAAACTCTGGGTACTATCAATGAACGACCGACTTCAGACAACGATAAAAAGAACTAATTAGTTCGAAAATTAATCCAAGATAA
>JBGMRO010000425.1:0-4152 GCA_048061555.1 Thiohalomonadales bacterium
TGGCCTGTTAGCCATAGTAGGCAGGCCAGATTTGACAAGCCTGCGACTCTTGGGTCCTGTGTGGTACCGCTACTTTGCAAATCAAAAAATTCATGTTGCTGAGACAATCCTTCTAATAAGTACCCCTTGGCTTCGCTAAATTCACCTTTCCAAAATAAAGTGGAACCAATGACACGTTTTGTTTCGGTCGCTAGCTCCGGGTGATTGATGTAATCAGTGGATTCGTCGATGCGTTCGGCGAGCTCCGCCGCAGTATTTAACTCGGCTCGTACCACGTAGTATTCCCATAAGCCATGTAAGATTTGTAAACTTAGTTCAGATTGACTGATCTCTTTACTAATTTCGTATGCCCGGCTAAAACATTTTTGTACGGCCGAGTCTCCATAGCCTCTCAACATGGCATAAGCCTTGGCGAGTTTTGCCTGTAATAGTAGCTCTTGGCTAAGTTTTTTCTCGTCAGAAAGTTGCAGCTGCTCAACGCAACGTAATCCGTTAGTCAGATGAATTATAGCGTCGACAAGCGCGGAACGCATGAGTGCGGTATCCCCCGCGATAATCCAATACTTAATTGCGGTTAAGTGATCGCCACCATTGGCATAATGGTGAGCGATTAATTCTGGATTTTCATTGACGATTTTGGGGAAATTTTCGGTAAGGATTTCCGCGATTTGTCGATGATATTTGTGTCGTGTTTTAAACAACAGGGATTCATAGGCCGCCTCGTGGACTAATGCGTGCCGAAACATATAAGAAGCATGTGGCGGTAGTCCTCGTTGATAAAGAAACTCAGAACAAACTAGATTGGAGAGATGTAACATAAGAGAGTCAGACGTTGATGCTTGCTGCTTAGCCAACACGGCGTGCAATACTTCGTGACTAAATTCTCGGCCAACTATGGCACTTATTTGTGCGAGTTCCTTTTCAGGGCCCAGCTCATCTAGGCGTGCCATCAGTGAGTCTTGTAAGGTCGCCGGTATCTTCAGTGGTAGTATGGCATTCTTGAGCTTGTAGTGGCCGTTTTCTTCTGTTAAGGCATTAGAATTCAATACCATCTGAGTCAACTCTGCTACAAAAAACGGTATACCATCTGTTCGATCAATAATTTGCTGGAATAACTCCATAGGAAGCTTTTTATGCTGGGTGATCCAACCAATCATTTTGCCAGATTGTTTTCGTGTTAAGCGATTGATGGAAATCTGTGTTACATGGGAACGGGCTTGCCAGGGTGGTTGAAATTCGAGACGGAAAGTGAGTAACAAGAATATCTTGTTTGTTGGCACCTGATCTATAATTAAGCCAATTAATTCCAAGGTCGTGGGGTCTATCCAGTGCAAATCTTCGGCTATTAATATTAAGGTGTTTTGCTTAGAAAGATTGTTAAACAAAGACAGCAAAATATTAAGTGTTTGGCGCTTTTTTTCTTGCGGTGGTAATTTGCTATCTGAAAAAGAACTAGACCGTAAATCAATACTCAGTAGCTCAGCAATCAGTGGGACTGAGTCTTGTATTGGAATGTCAAGCGATGCTAGTTGAGCTTGGATTGCATCGAGTTGTTGATCTCGGGTTTTTAATGTGTCGAGTTGCCAAGTTCGGCGTAGGACATTAATAATGCAATGTAAATAACTGTTTTGATATTGGGGTGAACCCCAACATTCTAGTATTTGATGCGGAATATGTTCAACGTGCTCCCGAACATACTGAGTCAAACGTGATTTACCTATTCCGGCCTCGCCATTAAGCAGTACCGCTTGGCCGGTCCCTCTGATAGCTTGATCTAGTCGATCGATAAGCAGCGACGATTCCTGTTCTCGACCGATTAAGGGAATAATATTTTTGGTTTCGCAGGCCGCGATCCAACGGTTAATATCCAATGATTTAATCGCTTGGTAGACCTTGATGGGTGTCGAAAACCCTTTGAAAAGCTGCTCGCCTAGCGGTTTGCAATCGAATAACTGTTGTATCAGTCGGTACGTATTGAGGCTTATAATGACAGTATTCGGTTTTGCATAATCCTGGATACGGGCAGCGATATTGGGCGTTGTGCCTAGCGCGAGACTATTTTCCCTACCGCCCGTAATGTCGCCGACCACGACGAGCCCAGTATGGATGCCAATTCGAATACTAATTTCGATTTGGTGATCCCGATAAAGTTTCCGGTTCAACTGTTGCACTTGGCTTACGAGTTCTATCCCAGCAAGCACGCTGCGCTGCGCGTCGTCCTCATTGGCTTTGGGATATCCAAAATAGGCCAGGATTCCATCTCCAAGATATTGAGCGGTATGTCCATTATATTTTTTGATTACACTGTCGCTGACTGCGCGATATTTTTGCATAATCTCCCGCAATTCTTCTGGATCGACAGATTCTGACAAAATCGAAGAGCCGACGACATCACAAAAAAGCACAGTAAGTTGTCTTCGTTCTGCCGAGTCGGTATTGATGGCAGGGCGGATAGCGGCGCTAGGCTGATTTAAATCGTAACCACATCCACCACAAAAAGCAAAATCTCGCGGATTTTTGAATTGGCATTTATCACAGACTAGCAGCAACGATGCCGCGCAGTGGCCACAGAAATTCATACCTTTCGGATTGTTAAAACCACAGCTCTTACATTGCATGATAGACGACTATTTTTTTAATTTTCAATTATATGGAGACACGAACCCGTATAACACCCCACGGCACAGTTTTGGTTAATATATAGACATTCTAGGGTTAAACGCAAGGGTTTATTTGATAAAATTCAATAAATTATTTTATGCGACTATTACGCTCTTATGGATATAATTGTGCATTTCGGCTTGTTATACCTATTGGCAATGATACGATTATAGGTGTATATCTCTAGGGTTATGTGTGCATTACTTCATATACACTATAGTGTGTGGCTGTTATTCGTACAATTGGCGTATTTTTATAAAACGACTCGGATGTCATTATTTAACTTCAAAAAACAAATCGTAAGGGACCTTGCCTGGGTTATGCGCAGTCCTGGGCTCGTGTCGCCACCTCCGTTGGTGGAGGGACAAGATAGAACCTCCGCTACCAAGGTGGTAGCGGATATTAGCTGTCGAAGGATTTATGAGAGGAATCTCGATTGGATTGTCGCCCTGGAGAACAGGTGCGATTTATTAAGCCAATGGATCAAGCAATCTCAATCACATCGATTAGGATATTATTTTGAGAGTCTGGTGGAGTTCTGGTTACAGCATCGAGTCGCGTCAAAAGCACTATCCTCGCATGTGCAAGTTGCGAATGCGCAACGTACTCTAGGCGAATTCGATTTTGTATTTAATCGAGAACTCTCGGAGATTTCCCTGCATTGGGAGGTCGCGATCAAATTTTATTTGCATTACATTGATTCAGAAGGGAGTGTGCACTGGCTAGGTCCAAATGGGCAAGATAGCTTGGAAACGAAACTCAATCATCTTCAAAGACACCAATTGTTATTAGCGCAAACTCACGAGGGCCGCACGGCACTACATGAGCTGGGTTTCGACCAGGTCCGCAGTGAATTATTTTTAAAGGGCTATCTCTTTTATCCACTTTCATATAGACATGGCAATGAAGCACAGTATTGTGCCGGTCTGCGTCTATCGAGTTGCCATCTAAAAGGATGGTGGTGCCGCTATCCAAATTTACAACTTCCACAGATAAAACCTGGCACATTTTGGCGATTACTAGACAAGTCTCTTTGGCTAAGTCCCGCGTGTCTCAATAATCTAGGTGAGCCTTCAGAGCTTTTGACTGTAGATCAAGTCGTTACGGTTTGCGAACAGCATTTTGCCCAGAGTAAAAGGTCTCTCCTGTTCGCGGAGATGGTGCAAGCCGTCGAAGGTCGTTGGCAGGAAGTCAAACGTGGTTTCGTGGTACATCCCGACTGGCCATTTAACCGTGCTCGAATTGAGACTTAAATCACAATTTGAACGAATCCCCGGAATTCCCGAACACGGACCTGAAAAACTGTGACCTCACGCACACAAATAATTCCCGTAAATTCGATTTAACAAGTTACGAATTACGTACTCCCGAATTAGTTGTGTCTCTATGCTGTGACTTTACTATATCGGGGTAGTGTAGGTTAGGAGTGTGATTGTTGCCGTTGCGTTTATTGGAGAGGTAAATTGGGTATTAAACTAGACTTAATAACAG
>JBGMRO010000426.1:0-4149 GCA_048061555.1 Thiohalomonadales bacterium
AGTAAAAGCTGACTTGAATTGAAAAAAATGAAATTCTTAGTACGGAAAAAATATAACATGCTGGATAAGGAGATTGCGGCGTATCCCAGTGGGATAGCACTAGCGACTGCTAGATCTAAGGCGCTATATATCGATCCCCATATTATCGCCAAGACAGCGATGCAAGTGGTGGCGATCGTCATGATTGATTTCTTTATTCGCACTTCATCCAAGTCATCTGACTTGACGCCCATATTTACGAATGTTTTTA
This sequence comes from Thiohalomonadales bacterium, assembly GCA_048061555.1. Classification (GTDB taxonomy): domain Bacteria; phylum Pseudomonadota; class Gammaproteobacteria; order SZUA-152; family SZUA-152; genus JBGMRO01. The sequence continues at coordinate 251 of JBGMRO010000426.1, forward strand.
GTTTTTCCGACATAAATGGTGTACTGTACGCAAGATTAATATGGGGGTAATGGTTACATGCTAGCACTTATAGTAAATTAAATGATGACAATTTCAGTCATACTATTTAACTTTCGGTTTCACTGAGGAAAACTTTAACTTAGAGTCGAAAAAGGGTGGGTCTGTCGCGACTGACGCTAGGCTTAAATTTGGGAGTGTGATGGAAGAATATTCTTGAGGTAGCCGCTGTAATCGTTTGATTTTATTTCGTTAAGTCGAGAGACTAATAAGACTGATGCTAATATTTATATACCGCATAAAGAAAAGGTCCATTGTGTTCCCACACGATCTCGGATTTTGTCACTATGCTTTCAGCGTCAATTTTCATACTAAAAAAGGAAAAGGATGCACCGATACCCCAGTTTTTATTCCAATAGTATTCAGTTCCAATGACGGCGTTCGTGAAAAAACCGCTCACTCGGTTTACTTTCAGCGAAAAATATCGCAATGATGTGTGGACTCGCCAGCTTGGGTTGACTTCGTAATCTAATATGAATCCAATTAGTGGTGTGGGCGCGAGTAATTTTTGGTGCGTTTCATAGTTTGATTGAGTACTAGGCTGATTCTCTCCCTCTAACTGTATTTTCCCCTCTGCGGCAATATCGATATTATATTCCAATATGTATAGTCCTGTAGAAAAACCTAATTCTAAATTTGGCGTTTTATACAGGCTGTATATATAACTAAAATCATATACAGCCGTCTTAACGGTACTGCTTACCGATGCTCCAGCCTTAATGGTGGTATTGTCGATTATGATATCTTTGCTGTTTTTTAGAGAGGCCGATCGCGAGATAGGTATGTAGTTTAATTGTATGCGGTGATTTTCTCCCACTCTATAGCGACCGCCAATCCAACCGGCATTTACCTTTTTATTGAAACCCAAGTCATCTTCGAGGTCGACACCCTCATTGGTATCGGTGTTAATGGCGAGATTGGTATTTAGGCGGGTTAGATAGGTTCCTATCGATAACTGGTAGCGCTCGCCTAATTTGGCTTGAACTGGGCTAACCAATAAACACAGGATAATACCTACTAACGTGCTACCGGCGTAATTAGAATGATGAGTCGTCACTTTCCTAAAACACATAAGCCAATCCAACACTTAACCCTGAGCTGCGTAAGTCGAAAACGTGCTTGGCATCCGTCTTGCCTTCAAATAAATTGAGTTGTGTTTGATTGGCTAGCTCAAGTTGGAATTGTAATTTCTGTGTTAAAGAATGCGCCCAGCCAAACGCTATAAAATAGCCATAACCGTTGGTTGTGGCAGAACGACTGCCAGCTGGCAGTCCGGCTGCAAAGTATTCTTCGACGGTTAATCTTGTATCGTATAGTAGCAGTCCTAACCGAGCGTATACCCCATTCCTTTTTGAAAAATTGTGTTCAGTACGAACACCGACGGTCATTCCCTGGGTCTTGAAACTAGCTTGATAGCGTCCAACAATGTCCGCTTGGACATTGTCGAGAATCTCTTCGCTCGCAAAAAAACCACTCGTTAATCCTAACCAGGGGAGCAAGTAATAATTGTAGTTTACAGTCAGAAATTTACCCGTATGGAAATCGTCGCTACCGCCAGCATCTGGCACTGTAACAAAAAAATTTGCATCTACTGACATTTTTTCAGCACAACAAAGAGAAGGCATCAGGATAAAAATGATGAAAAAAAATAGTTTATAACGTATTAGCATTATACTGAAGTGTGGTTTCAGAAATTTGTAATATTGGGTCGGTATTGTATATTTACTTCAGAACTTCGGCTTCCGAATATTTTTCCGTTTGTCGCCGGCGATTCAAAATTTCCTGCCCTTTGTCGAAATAAAAATAATTCAATATCGCAATCATTTGCTATAGGATTCATGGGTTCCAATGTTTTGAAAATATTTTCAAATTTAGAAAATTTGGTATCGTTCTCCAAAAGTTCTTGCAACATGGCCCGCGCTTCATCTGCTATTAATTTAATTTCATCACTAGCTTGAAATATGTCAATAATAAACTGGTCAAGATTAATCGATTCAAAACCGTCATCGGTTTCCGCCACGGTTAATGCTTCGATTCCATAAGTTATTGTTTTTACATCGTTACTGCATGTCACCGCGGCGCGTATTTTCATAATGTCTGCATCAGGTAAGGGCGCCCAACTGATATCGACTGAGTCTGTGACTAGGTTAAATATCTTTCCCTCGACGTCTATCTTGTTGGTAATCGTGGGTTCGGGTGGTAGTGTGATTTCAGCAGACCCACCGACTAGCTCCCCTGGCCCAGGATCGATGTTGATCAGATCCACCGGGTACCAGCGACCTTCGCGCGCTGCGATAGGCTCGTGTACGATCAAGAATTTTATTTGCTCATAATTTGAACTATTTGGGAGGCTGGCGGCATAACTGCCTAAGTAGAATCCAGGTTTAAGCAGCAAAATACTGTCATCGGGGGTGCGTGCCTGAACCACATCACCACCGACCAATTTAACAGGATTACCGTCATTAAAGATGGCGACCGCTACCTGCACGTTATCTTGCCCGCTGTGTTGATTTGCGCCGACTGCGGCATAAAATCCCGTAGGCGGAACATCGGGTAGACTATTTTCAGTCTTTATTTCGCAGGCAGTTATTAAAAATGCCAATGAAATCGTCAATATGGCACGATATGGAAGTAAAAATAAAGAAGTCATAGTACTATACAACTATAGAGTCGGCGCTAATTTATGATTGTGTTAATAAAAAGTATAACACAAAGTGGTAGCAGGCCTAAGTTAATCGTAAACAGAGTATCGCATGGAACTTATTGACGGAGGCAACTGATGCTTATATATGGGCTGAAAGAAAATTACATTTCGTGATTTCATTCAATCCATATTAACGCCTAACTTAGGACTCGCACTAATTCCTCAATATGCAATATCCTTGCACATATATTGCGATAACCATACAAAATCCACAATACATACACGGTAGGAACGAGAATGGAATACAAAAAATTGGGCCAAACAGGATTAGATATTAGTATTATTGGACTCGGTACGATGACATGGGGCTTTCAAAATACGCAGGAAGAAGGCTTCGAACAAATGGATTATGCGTTGCAACGCGGGGTCAATTTCTTTGATACCGCAGAAATGTATGCGGTACCCCCGAGTGGCGATACCTTTGGCAGCACAGAAACGATTATCGGTAATTGGCTTTCTTCGCGCCGCAATCGAGAGAAGGTAATTCTTGCAAGCAAGATTACCGGGCCCGGGCTTCCTTGGGTTAGGCAAGGAAAAAGTTTTATTGACAAAAAAAATATCCTGCTCGCTGTTGAGGATAGTCTACAAAGATTGCAAACTGATTATATAGATCTCTATCAACTGCACTGGCCTAATCGTGGCTCATACCACTTTGGGCAAATATGGAACTACAACCCAAAGTTTGATGCCAAACGTGAAGAGGAAAATTTCTTGGAAGTATTACATACCATGCAGGCATTAATTCAAGCGGGTAAAATTCGGCATATTGGGCTATCGAATGAAACTGCTTGGGGCACAATCAAATGGATACAGTTAGCCCGACAACATGGGTTACCCTGTGTCGCCTCTATTCAAAATGAATATTCATTATTGTGCCGGCATTTTGAACCGGACCTCAGTGAAATAGCGTTACACGAAGATTGTGGTCTATTGGCTTGGTCACCTTTATCGAGGGGATTCTTGAGTGGAAAATATCTTAACGGTGCGCGACCAGAAGGCGCCCGCATTACAATAGAGACACGTGCCGAACATCGGATTCATCCTCAGACGGAAGAGGCCATAAAAGAATACGTCGATTTAGCCCATCGACATGAGTTAGACGCCTGTCAGATGGCATTGGCATTTGTCACTAGTCGAC
>JBGMRO010000427.1:0-4130 GCA_048061555.1 Thiohalomonadales bacterium
ACCGTAAACCGACTAAAAGTGATAATTCGCAGCCGCCGACTCGATCTGATTAAGCCTCTTTATGAATAACGAGGCATTGCTAGTCATCCCTGCAGTCGACTGCAGGGAAATACTCCCCATCGACCTACAACAACGCAGTCGTGTGGTCAGTCAGACGCATCGTTATATCGAATTGGCGGGCGATTTGTTTAATAAAAATTTTCCTATCATCCCGGTCGGTTTCAATCTTAGTGGCTATTCGGCAGGCGTTTATCGTCGCTGTGGTAAGCAGCGTGAGATTCGATTTAACCCGTATATTTTCGCCAAATACTTTGAAGATAATATAACGAGCACTGTACCGCATGAAGTTGCACATTATGTCGTCGATCTAATGGCCGGTATGTCTAAGGTGCGACCACATGGACTAGAGTGGCGGCGGGTCATGTCGGCATTTGGTTGCGAGGCAAACCGTACGTGCCGATTCGATATGAGTGACATCCCGGTTCGACGGCAACGTCGCTACGCCTATAAATGTCGTTGTTCTATTCATCAAGTCAGTGCGCGCCGACACAACAATATATGTCGTCACAAACAGCGTTATACCTGTAAAAAATGCAATGGTGATATTAGTCTATCGCCAGCGGAATAGGTGCGCATCACGCCTGTTTTTTAAATACTAAAATACGATTATTGGCCGGCATCTCGAAGTCATCTTGTAAGTGCATGTTATTTTGTGAGGCGAGTTCACACATATCTTCAAAATGACGTATTCCACTGACGGGGTCGCGATCTTTTAACCATTGGTCAAAACGTGCGTTACTATCACTAGAGTAGTTGCCACCATAATTGAATGGTCCATAGAGACAAAGACGACATTCACTGCTGTCATTGTTGTCAAATAAATTGCCGACTCCATGCATGAGATTTTTCACGCTAGACCAGGACATGATATGTACCGCATTAGCCGAGAAAATGGCATCGATGGAGAGTTCAGGCCATTCTTTCTGATCGACATCTAAGACGATAGCTGGGCTCACGTTTGTCAACTCGGCTTCTTCCCGCCAGGCCTCGATGCTGGTTATGTTTTCCATACGGTCACTGGGCTGCCACTGTATGTGTGGTAGGAATTTAGGAAAATATACCGCATGTTGACCACTACCACTGCCAATTTCCAATAAACGATTATTGTTGCGCAAGACATTTTTTAAAATCGCGAGTATGGGCTCTCGATTTTGATCACAGGATTCTGAATACCATTTATTGTTCATTTTGTTATACTCACGAATGTCTATTCCGGTTAGCATGCAGCATCTTTTATGAAACTTCCCTTATGAAAGAAAGGCTCATGATATAATGACTTAGTCGAAATACTTAGTCGAAATAGTCTATTAATTTTCTGATTTACGTTAATAATATCTGATCTACGTTAAAAATAATTGTGCTAAAGTTTACCCATTTGTCTTTGCGGCGTGGCAAGCGCGAATTGCTTCACGATGTCAATCTCACCATTCATGCGGGTCAAAGGGTGGGGCTTACTGGCGCTAACGGTGTGGGTAAGTCCAGCCTATTTTCCCTGCTTCGGTCTGAATTACAGCCAGATACCGGCGATTTTTCCTTGCCCTCAGCGACAGTTATTGCCCACGTCGCGCAGGAGACGCCCGCCCTCGACAGGCCCGCATTGCAGTATGTCATCGATGGCGATGCGCAGCTCAGACAGTTAGAGGCGCGTATCGAATCCTCCCAATCAGAAGGCCAGGGAGAGATAGTGGCACATTGTTATGCAGAGATCGAGTCTATCCATGGTTACAGTGCACCGAGTCGGGCGAGCAAATTGCTGCACGGACTGGGATTCGACACTGCACAAGAGCAGCAGTCGGTACGTGAATTTTCTGGCGGATGGCGAATGCGCCTGAATTTGGCCCAGGCACTCATGTGCCGCTCAGACTTACTGCTGCTAGACGAGCCCACCAATCATCTCGACTTGGATACCGTGCTGTGGTTAGAGGACTGGTTAAGAAACTACACCGGTACCTTGTTGTTGATCTCCCATGACCGTGATTTTCTGGATCAGGTCACGACCCATATTGCCCATATCGAACAAAGTCAATTAAGCCTGTATACCGGCAATTATTCCGCTTTTGAAATTCGTCGGGCAGAACAGCTAGCCAACCAGCAATCGGCGTTTGAGAAGCAACAACGAGAAATCGCCCATATGCAAAGTTTTGTCGATCGCTTTCGAGCTAAGGCCACAAAGGCCCGACAGGCGCAGAGCCGTGTTAAGGCTTTAGAGCGCATGACACTCATCTCCCAAGCGCATATAGATTCGCCATTCCATTTCAGTTTTACTAACGCCGAACGTATGCCTAATCAGTTGCTCAATATAGAAAGAGTGACGGTAGGTTACAGTGAAAAAATTGTATTACACAATGTGGACATGGGCATAATGGCGGGTGATCGGATCGGGTTATTAGGTCACAATGGGGCTGGAAAATCGACTTTGATCAAATTAATCGCAAATAGCTTAGCGCCAAAAGCGGGTGAGCTGCACTTTGCTAAGGACATCAATATTGGTTACTTTGCGCAACACCAATTGGAGCAACTGGATGGTGACGCGAGTCCATTGTTACATTTACAACGATTGGACAAGAACGCGACCGAAAAGAGGTTACGCAGCTTTTTGGGTGGCTTCGCCTTCAGCAATGATATGGCGACGTCACCAGTAGCGCCGTTCTCAGGTGGTGAAAAGGCCAGGTTAGTCTTGGCAATGATCGTCTACCAGCGACCCAATTTGTTATTGCTCGATGAACCGACCAATCATTTAGACCTAGAGATGCGACATAGCCTGACGGTAGCTTTGCAGGAATTTGAGGGTGCGATGGTCATTGTTTCGCACGATCGACACCTACTGCGTACGGTTACCGACCGTTTACTATTGGTCGCTGATGGGGTAGTCAATGAATTCGACGGCGATTTGGATGATTATCGCCTGTGGGTTAAACAGCAGTTTGATGGCCAGGAAAGCCGCCACAAATCGTCCCAGCCAACCATTCAGCAGGGCACTGCGATGGGCAATAAAAAGGCCCGCCGCCAACAATCCGCCGAGTCCCGGCGAGAGCTGAAAAATATTCGTAATAAACTGAAAAATATGGAAAAAAATCTCGACCAGCTCAATCAGGAAAAGCAGTCCTTACAAGAACGCTTGGCCGTGAGCGATATGTACTCGAAAGACAATAAAGTCACCCTTGGTGAATGCCAATCGCGCCAGCGGCAGGTCATCGACGAAATAGAGGCCGTAGAACTGGATTGGTTCGAATTGAGTGAAATTTTACAAGAAATTGAATAATCCATAAATTTAAGAATTTCAGAAAATCGGCTCAAATCTCGAATGGATAGCTATCCTGAGAAAATTATGTGAAAATTCGGGGTAACTACTCATGCGGTCCCGGTAAAGCTTCATCTCTGCGTTTCTTTTAGTTATATAAGAGAAGGGTCATTTACCCGTGTAAACTCACGTTTAGTTACTGTTATTCTATGTTGTTAGTAGAATTACAGTAACTTATCTTAAGGTTTTTGCCTTGATCTGAAGCTTTACCGGAACAGCCTGAGCAGTTACAACAAAGCAATGTGCTACATAGCTGCAGATTTTATAGCTTTGGGGTGAGTAGTTATAATTCGGGGATAATTAATAGGGGGGAAAAATGACTAAAATTAAATATGGAGTATTACTGGTCTTTTTAGCGACCATCGCATTTTCTACATCGCCGCTCATGGCCGCAGACGGCACGAAAAAGACGGTCAAAGAAGTGCTTTCTGAGAGCGCCAAGTTGAGTGGAAAAAAGGTCATCGTGACCGGCAAGGTCATAAAGGTCAACAATGGCATAATGAAACGCAATTTCCTTCATATTCAGGACGGTACTAGTTTGGATGGTACCGATAAAGTCATCGTTACCAGCAATCAAACGGCAACAGTGGGCCAACAGGTTACGGTAACTGGCACAGTCGTCCTGGATACCGATTTTGGCTTTGGTTATAAGTATCCGTTATTAATAGAAAAATCTAATATCTCAGTCAATAAATAGATCTATTAATGGGAAGGTACTGCGAATTGATACGGAAGACTTAATACATGTCACTAATTTTGATAGAGAATA
>JBGMRO010000428.1:0-4097 GCA_048061555.1 Thiohalomonadales bacterium
CACTAACATTAATAGGCGGCGATATTGGTCTGTCGGGGGCAACACTGCAAGCCGCCAACGGAACGATACAGATAGCCAGCGTTGGCGGTGAGGCTTATGTACCGGCCAAACTCGCCAACTATGGAAGCACAGTTAGCGATGACCTAGGTACAATTGGATTAAGCAATGGTGCGACTATCGATACTGGCGGAAATGCGGGTGGCAGTATTATTATTCGTGGTGGTAAATTAATGATGGATGATAGTAGCATCTCTAATAAAACTAATTTTATGTATAACGGCGAGCAAGACCTGTCTGGTATCGATATAGATATTGAAGGCAGTATCTCTCTCGACAATGCCGGCCAAATAACCACCCTGAACGAGGGAATGGGAACTGCTGCACCGATAAATATTAAGGCTGGTGCCGCGTTGAACATTGCTAACAAAAGTTTCATTAGCGCATCAGCGGGCAATTTCAACTCAGAGGGACGTGGCGGTGACATAGATATTAGCGCAGAGACAGTGACAATCACTGGGGTTATAGGGGCGCCCCCGCCGAACCCTGATGCCTTTGAAGTAGTGACAATTACCGGCATTCATTCCGACGGTGCCTTATTTGGCGATAGCCCTAGCGGAAATATTTCAGTAGACGCAAATAATATTACTGTCGAGAACAACGGCGGTATTTTCGCCAACAGTTCAGGCAGCATCACTGGTGGCGACATAAATCTTGATGCCAATGGAGGATCAATTAATATTACTGATGGAGGTAGAATTGAGATCGTAAGTATACTTGAAGGCGCCGGAGGTAATATTAATCTTCATGCTAAAACGATCAATCTATCCGGAGGGGCATTTGCACTTAATAATAGAAGTAGCTACCAGCAATCAAGAATCGTAATTAATACAACAATTAGCTCCTCCGCCGCGGGTAACGTCAATATAGAAAGCGAACAATTTTCTCTGACGGACGGCGCCATAATAAGTACGGTGACGCAGCAAGGACAGGGCGGAGGTAATGTCACGATCAATAGCGACCTTGTTTACCTCTCCGATTTCAATACGAGCGGCATGGCCTCGTCTGATAATACAACTTATAATTCTCAAGAGGCAGTTGATGGAAAAACAGGCTTCGCATCAAAGATTAGCACATTCCAATCATTTTCAGAGATAAGCGGTAATGAATCTGGTGGAAACATCACCCTAAACAGCAACAAAATAACAATTTCAGAATATGCAACACTAGAGACCGTAACCGAAGGAATTAGCGATAACAATACGATTACTTTGATTGGTGGGAATATCGCGCTACGTGCAGATGACATAACAATTCAACAAAACAGTAAACTTTCCACAGCCCAGTTGGACAACGACGGCTCCAACACGGCCCGAGGTAATGGAAATATTTCAATCACGGCGAATGATTCCTTAATCATCGACACAAGTACCATAGAAACAAAAATTTATAGCAGTATCGGAAGTGGCGGTGACATTTCGATTAACGCAAATAAATTATTACTGAAAAACTCAGTATTTGATACCAGTGCAAATAATGGCGACGGTGGCAATATTTCGATCAAATCTGCCCAAGCGATCATCACCCCTGACAACATATTTAATACAAATTCGGCAAACGAAATCAATGGTGTTATTGATATAGAAATTTACAAGTTAGACGATAAAACGGCAATTACCACGCCACCACATAATACTGAGCAAGTACTTCTCAATACCTCGCCCTGCGATATCGAAAAGCATTTAGGCAACAGCAGCCTTTTTGTAGGCCATAGGACCAAAACCAGTATGATCTACCCAAGTACCACTATACTGGCGGAATCTTCCACGCAGCTTCGACACCAGCCGTTCGAAGTTTTGGCGGCAAATACATCGAGCTGCTCAAGAAAGTTTAATGGACGCATGTAGTAGACATTACTAAACTTGTATTACTTATTGGCGCTTTTTATAGTTGAAATTATGTAGTGTTACTTACCAACGGGAGAAATATGAGATGATAACGAGAGCACGAGCAATAGAAATAGGTATAGATGACGCAGGGCGAAGAATAATTAATTACGCCGCTTATGCACACGGCCACCCCTACCCAAGCGATATTAGGACTCATGAACTCATTTCGGTATACCTGCAAGAAAAAATAGGCGGTACTACCGAATACAAAATGCACACATGGGATGATGGTTACACGACAAATAACTATTTTGAATGGCAGAACTCAGCCAAAGAAGATGACCTTCATACAACAATTAAAAGTATAGCGAACAATACGCTAAGCCCGGGATCAACAGCTTATGGCGATCACCTACGTTATATTCAGTGGGCCGAAGCAGTAATAGGTTAAGAATAAATCAGATGTTAAAAATTATTAGGAGATAGTTAAATGGAAAAACCTAGCAAAGATTCTGGTGCCTCGCATCCTAAAACGTCGGATATACAAGGAGATGTCTGTTCTCAAAGACAAAGGTTGAACGACTTTGGGTTACCAAAATTAGTTGATGGAAGCCCGGTGACAGTAAAATTGAACCCTATTGACCTCGAAGCTATACTTTTACTTTCAATCAAATACAGCGGTCCAGAAATTAAAGCATTGAAGCTTACAGGGCTTTTCGATAATGATTATAGTGCGAAGGATTTATTAGAGGCACCGAAAAATTTACAGAACGATTATAAAATTGATATAGCGGAATATCTCCAAAATTACATTGATGCCTGTAAAACTTTTTCACCACACCAGGTTCTTTCGGGAATGCGATCGGTAATTGATATAAACTACGAAGTTAAGTGAGTGGACTAGTAAATAGACAAATGGTACATATTGACCTAGTGTCATCGATTGGAGGGGCCAACCCTTTCTGGCGATACGCATGTAGTGAGTCTTGATATACATAAAAAGTAAGGCGAGCAACAAACAAAAGTAGGTTCCTTTCTAATGAACCTACTTTTGTCACCAGAAGAAGGTCCATTAGAAAGAGCTTGCCTGGACGTTCGTAGCATCCAAAAGGAGGCCAGCCTTCCAAGTGATGCGTTCGTTTCAGGAACCCCCAGCCACACCCTATACTCCATCAAGATATTCCCGAAGACTCACCACAAAAAAGTGATCCCAACCCGCTTCACATATTTCATAACAACCCAATCCGCTTATCAACCCAGTATGCGTAAATCGGATCAGTGTTTTATCGGCTTGCGCTATAATTTCCCAATCCAGTGACGTACCCAGCCACTCATCGCGAATCGAATCTGGCAGGCCCTCGTGATGGTGATCAGCCTTGATGCACTTCAGTACGATCGCCTTGTGGGGCTGTAGTTTTTCAGCACGCATTGTCCAAGAGGTCGATGGCGGAAAGTGAAAACTGACTTCATCACCGACCTCGCTAATTTCTTTGCTTGGTGCTATCCACCAAGAACCAAAACCTTTTGTGAGTGCAACATAGACCGCCTCAGGGGTCGCATTTACAGTGATCTCTCTTTGGTAACTTTCTTGGTTCATGTCTTTTCCTCGTAGCGATGTCTGTCTTTGCTTATTATGGGCACATAGGCATTATTTACAAGTAGGCAGAAATTATTGAGTTAGTACATTTTTAGTACTATAGTTGCGCAATGGGAAAAGAAGAGGATATGAAAGACTGCCAGGGATTCGATGAGGTTGTGCGTATGATTGGCGGCAAATGGAAACTAATGATATTGAGACAGCTCATCTATAATGGCGTTATACGTTTCAATGAACTACGCAGGTCGATAAAGGGAATTAGCCAAACGATGCTGACAAAGCAATTGCGTGAACTCGAACAAGATGATTTGTTGATGCGCCGAGTCTTTGCAGAAGTACCACCGAGAGTTGAATATACCGCCACCGCCAAGGCAAAAGACTTAGATCAAATGTTCAGCGCTATGTACGCTTGGGCAAAACGTCATTGATGTCGTCGTCTGCTGACTAGTAAATATTTTATTTACTTGGCCCCAATATCCTTAATTTTTTTCACAATATCCGGCTGATCCCAATAGCGCCAGACTTCCTCAATTAGGCGCACCTTGCCTTCTCTATCGATGACGAATGTCGTCGGGTAGGCGCGTATCGCCAATATTTCGTCGGCGATTCGCCTA
>JBGMRO010000429.1:0-4058 GCA_048061555.1 Thiohalomonadales bacterium
AAACAGTCGCAAGGACTTAATGCAATATACTACTTTACGTCGGAAAAATCCCTACGCCTACAGATTGGCAACCCTTTGTCCACGGGTGCTGGTAAGCGGTCCGCCGCGAATAGCACTGCCGATACTCACTATAGTAATAACGGTAATGTCGGCCTGCGAGGCATTGCTAGTCTAGGGTTTCTTAAAGGCAGCGTTCAAGACGGTAAGTCAGTTTTAAGCGCCGTACTGCGCCATCCCATTTCGGGTAATCCAGCAATTTTTATCGCCACAGCTGTAGCCAAAAATGCTAAATCATCAAATTTTTCTATCTTAGTGGCGGAGCTAGATATCTCGCCGATAGAGATCCTAAGACAAGGTATTCGTTTCGGTGAAGGTGGTCATTCGGCGATAGTAGATGCTTTGGGTACGGTCGTAGCCCACCCCAACCCTGACTGGATGGCGGAAACCAAAAATCTCGCCCATCTTGATATAGTTAAAAAAATGACTTCAGGAAAAACAGGCGTCACCGAATTTTACTCTCCATTCATAAAACAGCAAATGGTCGCCGGATACACCGCCGTGCCGAAACTAGGCTGGGGCATTATGGTACCGCAACCCAAAACAGAGATCGAGTCACAAATTAAGTCTCTATTATTTGCCCAATTTGGCTGGGGGATAACCGGAATACTTCTTGCCTTGTTGATGTCAACCATGCTGGGTCGGTGGATTACCCGGCCCCTACACGAACTTTCCATTGCTGGCCGTCGCTTATCACAGGAAGGTTTTACCCAAAAATTACCCGCAGTGACCACCCACACACCTTTGGAGATACGCCGATTAGCGATAGCATTTGATGATTCAATTAATGACCTCTCCATTTCCCGTGAAAAGGTCGATGATTTAAACAAAACCTTACAAAATCGAATCGCTGAGGCAACGGCCGAACTACGGCAGGCGAATATTAAATTGAGTGCCTTGGCACGCTCCGACCACCTGACCAAGTTGGCCAATCGGCGCCATTTTGAACAAACCATCAAAAACCTCACAACACTGCCCGACGACAATAACGAAACAATATGTCTGCTGTTAGTCGATGTTGATCGATTTAAAAATATCAATGATACCTACAGCCATGCCGCCGGTGACATGGTGCTAATTCAAATTGCAGAAATTTTGGAACGAAATATGCGCCAATCTGATCTCTCTGCTCGTTATGCGGGTGACGAATTTGTGGCCATTATTCATGCTGATATCGTCATCGGCAAGCAAAGAGCTGAAACAATTCGTCAAGAAGTCGCGCAGAAAAATTACATTTTTAAAAATAATAGTTTTTCGATCACCGTGAGCATCGGAATAGTTGACTGCATCCCAAATCGTTACCGAAACGACGTCGATGCGGTTTTACAGAAGGCAGACCAAGCCATGTATCGTGCAAAAAATACCGGCAGAGACAGCGTCACTGCGGTTTCGATGTGATGCATGATTTTTTACCTAACAAGATAGTTGATCCGTAGCGGGATCGACTACAGTGCTAAAGATACTCAGCAAATTGTTTTATATCTTCTATTGGCTTCTCGCATTGCTGCCCCTTACATATATAGGCGATTGGCCCCGTGCTCGATTTGTACTGCGCCAGTCCTTCTGCCAAACCGGTGGCATCATTGGGGATAGCAATGAGCAGTCGTCTAGGCGCATATACCCTTTGCGCAATGGCCTGCCATTGCTCAAGTTGCGCCGCTTCGGCACGAATCACAATAATTTCCGTTGGCATACTCAGTTCTTCTAGCGCCAATAGTAGTGCGTTATGCTGGGCTGGCGCATCTATTATATCTCGCCAAGCTGCTCGCAGCGTACCTTCTGCCGCCTCGATGTACTTAACCTCGCCCAACAGATAACCCAATCTCAATAATCCGTAAGCGGCAATACCGTTGCCAGATGGAATGGCCTCATCGGCGAAGGGTTTACTACGCTGAATTAATTTTTCGTGATCTTTACTGGTAAAATAAAATCCACCGCCGACACAATCTTGAAACTGCTCCAACAGAATATCCGCCAATTTCACAGCGAATTCTAAATCATGTTGGCGCCAGCGTGCCTGCAGTAATTCCAAAATAGCGTCTAATAGAAATGCGTGGTCGTCCAGGTAGGCGTTGAGCCTCGCTTGTCCATCTTTGTAGCTGACCCGCAGACGATTGTCGACAAATAACTGCCTTTCGATAAAGTCCAAGGCCTCACCCGCGGCCGTGACAAACTCAACTCGCTGCGCAATACGACCCGTCAGGGCAAGTCCTTTAATTAATAACGCATTCCAAGCTGTTAATATTTTTTCATCTCGCCCGGGTCGTATACGCGACTCTCGTTCTCTAAATAATTGTTGCCTTGAATCATTAATCATCTCCGTGGCTGCACTGAGTGGCAAGTTATGAGCCTTAGCAATTTCTTCCATGGCTTCAGCCACATGCAGGTGCCAGTCGCCCTCAAAATTCGATGGCCTATCTAGCCCAAAACGAACCGCAAATAATTCGTATTGTTCAATACTCAAAATCGACTTGATCTGTTCGGGCTGCCAGGCGTAAAACTTCCCTTCCTGCCCTTCTGAATCCGCATCCAATGATGAATAGAAGCCACCTTCGTCCGCCTGCATTTCCCGTAAGGCCCAATCACCTGTTTCGATGGCCACCTGCTGAAATAGTTTTTCACCACTGATGCGCCAGGCATTTATGTATAGACACATTAATGGGCCATTGTCGTAAAGCATTTTTTCAAAATGTGGAATCATCCACTCTTGGTCCACCGAGTATCGATAAAAGCCGCCGCCTAATTGGTCGTAAATACCGCCCTGTGCCATCGATTTTAAGGTGGTTAGGGCCATATCGAGTGCATCGTTATCGGCATTAGTGGTTTGCTCGGTGTTCCACCAATGCCGCATTAAGCGTTCTAGATTGGTGGGATGCGGAAACTTAGGTGCCGCACCAAAACCCCCAAAAAGTGCATCATAACTCGTTTGTAGCTGCTGACGAGATTGATCGAGCGGTACCAAATTTAGATCGGCTTGCGAATTTTTTTGTCCCTGCGCTTCTATTTGTTGTAGTAAATTCTCGAAGGAGGCATTTTGACGCTCAATTTCATCAGATTTCTCGCGGTAGAACTGTGCAACCTGGCGCAAGACGTCTTTAAATGAGGGCATATTGTGGCGTGCCTGATCGGGAAAATACGTCCCGGCAAAAAAAGGCAATTGATTTTGCGGTGTCAGAATACAGGTCAATGGCCATCCACCACCTCTACGGACGAGTACTTGATGAGCGAATTGGTAGATTTTATCCAGATCGGGGCGTTCCTCCCGATCGACCTTCACATTGATATAAAATTGATTCATGACATCTGCGGTATCGTCGTCTTCAAATGACTCATGTGCCATAACATGGCACCAATGACAGGCCGAATATCCTATAGATAATAAGATAGGTTTATCTGTGAGCTTGGCTTCTTGCAAGGCCTCCTCGCCCCAGGGATACCATCTAACGGGGTTATGGGCATGTTGCAATAAATAGGGACTCGTCTCATCGACTAATCGATTGGGTTTACGTTGCAACCTTTCATATTTAGACATACAAATTTATCCCTTTTTCCCTATAATGACGTCGTGCGTAGCGACGTGCTAGTATCAGTATAATAAGCCGCGCAGGATTTAGTTTGTGTCCATCCAAAAACAGACTATTTCTCAATACTACTTATTTATGGACGGACACTAGTTATATTAAGGTTAAACCAGAAAATATTAAACCCCGAATAAAATAGGCCCATTACTGTGTCTCTACGCCGATATTCACATAATCTATGACCACATCCCAACAAGCCCACCCCGACCTATTATTAAAACGCAATGAAGACCGTCGCCTACGCGCGGGCCATTTGTGGATCTATAGTAATGAAATTGATACCGGGCGCTGCCCTTTGAAATCATATCAAGCCGGTGATCTGGTTAATGTGCTTAGTCACAACGGCAAGCTATTGGGAACCGCATATATTAACCCGCACAGTCTAATTTGTGCCCGCATCATCAGCCCGCGTAGGAACAC
>JBGMRO010000430.1:0-4057 GCA_048061555.1 Thiohalomonadales bacterium
TTATTATGCAAAGAATTATAATCTTTGGAAATTCAGGTTCTGGGAAGTCCACCCTGGCGCTACAGTATGCCACTGCAAAGGCTTTACCGTTGCTAGACTTAGATACCTTGGCGTGGCTAGATAGCGACCCGCCCCAGCGAAGAAAATTAGAAGATAGTGCACGCGATATTGAATCTTTCACTGGTGCAAACCCGTTTTGGATCATAGAAGGGTGTTACGCTGATTTATTGGGCTTGGTCATTGATCTCGCGACCGACGTGGTCTTCTTGAACCCTGGTGTCGAGACGTGCCTTAAAAATTGTAAAAGCAGGCCCTGGGAACCACATAAATACGCGACAATTGAGAAACAGGATCAAAACCTCGAGATGCTTCTACAGTGGGTCAAACAGTATCCTCAGCGCACAGATGATTTTTCACTAACTTCCCATCAGCGCTTATTTAGCAACTTTAACGGAAAAAAAACAGAATTTAACTCAAATGCCAGAAACTGATGGATATCTCGATGTTATTCAGTATACAAAATTCCTCGATTTTCTACTGAGATATAACTATTATTAATGGTAAACGTACATAAGACAAATCGATGATTAGACGGCATAGGATTGTTTTTATTTGACTTATCATACCGGGGACCCACGCTAAGATGGAAAAAGAACGGTTCGCATTAGACGTTGGCGACAATCTACAAATGCAATTCTTAGGAACGGGTACGGATGTCCGTCATTATGTCCAAGTGATCGGCTACCTAGCGAAAAAAAGTGTCTTGGTGAGTGCACCAATGATCGATGGAAAGTTGCTGATTGTAAGAGAAGGCAAGCAAGTCATCTGTCGTCTTATGGTAGGGAATGACGTGGTTGGGTTTAGTGGCTCTGTGCTGCGAGTCTGTTCTATGCCATACCACTATTTGCATTTAAGTTACCCGTTTGATATGCAAACCATTACCGTGCGTAAGGCACTGCGGGTATCGATTAGTATGCTAGCATCCTCTCGCCCTTGTCGACCGAATGGTGAAGTGGATTGGAAAGCGGCACTTGATTCTGTAACGATATGCGATTTAAGTACTACCGGTGCCTTAATGACAGCAACGAAACCCCTAGGTGAAGTCGGTAGAATGATATCAATAACCATGCGTTTAGACGTCGCCGGAGAACCAGAAGATATTATGGTTCCTGCGGTAATTCGAAATATTCGGCCTGCAAATCCTGATGGAGAAGAGGCTGATTTATTGTACCATGGTGTAGAACTACAAGTGACAGAGCGCAAAGAATCCGTGTTATTGCACGCCTTTGTTTATGAGCAAATTTCGCGTAGTCACGAATAGTCACGAATAGTTGAGATCGTAGTGCGAAGCCATTATATTTGTTGATCCGTAGTGTCCGTCAAAAAACGATTCGTACTAATCTTCATGTCTATGAGCTTGTCTGTATGAATAAAGTCAAATGGATACTTTCCCTAATCCTAATTTTATTTTGCGATATAGTCATGTCAAAAGAATGTGTGATCTTGCTGCATGGATTAGCCCGCAGTGCAGATTCGATGGAGGAAATGGCCACAAAATTGGAAAAAGAAGGATATGTCGTTAGTAACATAGACTATTCGTCCCGAGAGTATACCATCGAGGTATTGGCAGAAAGGGCCATCGGCAGAGGTTTGCTGGAATGTAAGCAAAAATCTGCAACCCCTATCAATTTTGTGACCCACTCCCTTGGGGGCATATTGGTTCGTATGTATCTCAAAAACAATCAGCGCACTGATGTTGCGCGTGTGGTGATGCTTGGGCCACCGAACCACGGTAGCGAAGTTGTCGATAATCTAAAGAATTTCCCAGGATTTGAATGGTTCAATGGACCTGCGGGTATGCAATTGGGGACCGGTGACACAGATCTACCGAACTTACTGGGGCCGGTGAATGTTGAAGTCGGTATAATCGCGGGGACACAGAGTATGAATCTATTCCTGTCACTATTTTTGCCAGACCCTGACGATGGAAAGGTGTCAGTAGAATCAACTAAAGTCGAGGGTATGTCTGATTTTATCGCCTTGCCCACGATGCATCCTTTCATGATGACTAATGATACCGTAATCGATCAAACTATCTATTTTCTAAAAAACGGAAAATTTCTCAAAACGACATCGCCAGACTAGAATTATGGCTGGTATTTAGATGGAGGCTATAAAAATACTAGCGATTTCGGGTAGTCTAAGGAAAAAATCTTACAATACTGCTCTACTTAGGGCCACGGAGCTATTGGCCCCTGAAGGTATTGAGGTAAAACTTTTCTCTGGTCTTGGGCAACTGCCGTTATTCAATCCCGATAGGGAGCAAGAAAAAATTCCAGCCGTAGTCGAGTTGAAAAAAGAAATGGGTCGCTGTGACGGGTTGCTCATTGCTAGTCCGGAATATGCACACGGTATCTCCGCCGTGCTTAAAAACGCCTTAGATTGGTTGGTCAGTGGTCCCGAATTTCCTAATCTTCCCGTGGCGTTATATAATACCTCACCCAGGGCTACGCATGCGCAAGTGGCGTTACGAGAAGTACTCAATACCATGTCAGCCAATATTATTGAACCCGCATCAATAATCGTTCCATTACTCGGTAGTGATCTCGATAGAGACGGTATACTGAAACACATTAAAATTTCCCATACAATACGTCAATCAATGTGTGTATTTAGAGATGCGATTATCGAAAAACAATCTACCGAAAACTAATGGATGAAAGAGATCACCCAGATTCACACAGCGGCTGTTGCTGCTTTGGACCAGCGGTAACATCTCTGTCTTGGACCGATATATATACCCAAAACGTTTGAAATTTAGGTGTTTAGTGCCTGTCATATTTTATCCATAGCGAGGCGAAATGACGCGTAATAGTCGGCCTATTGCAAGGAATTTCAACGAAGCTATGAATAAAATAGGACGGCAATAAAGCCTAAATCTCGGACGCTTTGGGTATAGTAACCCTAACGTGTCGGAAACGGCCAGGAGCGGACGCTGAACCCAGGATATAACTCCGCTCGGCATGCACACCCCTCCAATATTCAACGATCAGATTGTCATTAATTTCTCTCCCAAATTGACAAACACGCTAGTTAGCGTCATACTTATTTATGTGCCATTTTGGCACATAAATAATGGAGTTAGATATGGCCACGAGTTTACCCCGCATTACCGCAAGAGTCGACGAAGATACGCAGGAATTATTAGCACAAGCAGCCTCCATTGCAGGTATGTCTAGTATAAACTCTTTCGTATTAAGCGCCGCTATCGAAAAAGCAAAAGAAATAATAGAACGTGAACGCACGTTAAAATTGAGTCAACGCGATGCGGTGATGTTAGTTGCTGCTATCGATGCTCCGGCGAACGTTCATCCTCGATTGCGGCAAGCGGCTAAACGCTACGTGAGCAAAAATCGCGAAAAATGATCGCCGTACTACTGGATAAAAACAAACATAACAGGAAGCGTTTTGATTGTGGCGTCAAATCACTAAATAATTTTTTGCACATGATGGCTAGTCAGCAGTCACGCAAAGATAACATCAGAACTTTTGTGTTGGAAGATGCAAACACTGCCGCGCATATTATTGGTTTTTATAGCCTGACGATGACCCACATCGACCTTAATCAGTTGCCCAAAAAATTACAAACTAAGCATAAAACCATTTATGCAGGGGGGGTGATCGCTCGCTTGGCGGTAGACAAACGCTATGTCAAACAAGGTTATGGTGAGTGGCTATTAATAGACGCATTAAATAAAATGCTCACTGTCAGTGAAACAATCGCATTCCCCATCGTCGTTGTAGACGCCAAGGACGGGGCCACAACATTTTATGAAAAATTAGGATTCACCCCATTTCTTGATTCCCCCAACAAACTTTTCATAACGGTTGCGGATATCCGATCAAATTTAGAATAAATTGGCATGTGTGATGCTGTCGGCCATGAGCAGCCTCTCAGGTTTGAAATGAAATATTGACACAAAACCCGGTAAGCAGACTCTCTGATTTTGACGTTGATAGGTGTTCTGAAGAATACATGTAAAGCAATTGCCTATAT
>JBGMRO010000431.1:0-4054 GCA_048061555.1 Thiohalomonadales bacterium
ATTTTTTCCTCCAAGGCCTTAATCTGCCTAGCCATGTCATCCAATTTTTTAAATCTGAAGTTCGTTTTTTGCCAGTCTTTAAAAGGCAATAATGGTGTGCCAGAAGAAAATACGCCAGGTTCCTTGACACTTTGGAAGACATTTGCGGCTCCCGTTACGGTGACATTGTCAGTGATCTCGATGTGCCCAGAAATACCGACTTGCCCTGCAAACATACAATTTTTACCAATGACGGCACTGCCCGCTATTCCTACACAGCCAGCGATTGCAGTATTATCACCCACGACGACATTGTGGGCCATATGAATAAGGTTATCCATAATGACCCCATTTCCAATAATGGTGTTTTCTATACCGCCACGATCGATTACCGTATTTGACCCGATCTGAACATCATTTCCAATAATGACTATTCCGATTTGCGGTATCTTTACCCATTGTTCATTCTCTTTGGCATTTCCAAAACCGTCTGAACCAATCACCGTACCAGAATCGATAATGCAACGCTTTCCGACTAAACAACCCTGTTTTATGACAACATTGGGATAAATTCTTGTGTCTTCTTCTATCACTACGCCTCGGCCAATATAACAGCCCGATTCGATAATGACATTCTTGGCAATAGTGACCCCTGCTTCAATGACACTATTCGCACCAATGCTGCAACTGGAGTCAAGCTTTGCTGTTGATTCAACCACAGCGCTTGGATGAACCTCCTTTGTCCCCCGTGGTAGTGGATGCAAGGTCGTGGCAATTTTCGCATAGGCCAATAGCGGGTCGTTGACGACTATACAATTACCAGAAAATAGTTTTGTATCACTATCTTTTAATATGATGGCACTGGCTTTAGTCGTACCGAGTGCCTTTGCGAATTTACTGTTTGCCAAGAAACCAATTTGCCCTTCCCCAGCCAAAGATAAAATAGCCACTGAGTGTATGACGCAATCTCCGTCGCCGATAACTTTTCCGTCGACAATTGTTGAAAGCACAGAAAGACTCGTACTCACCCTATTCTCCCTTGATATTGAATACAGTTGTCATTTTAACCTTGTTGATAATACGCTAGCAAGGACTAGGATCATTGCCAGCATAATCCTCGAAATATATTGAAGGCAATAGCATAGTGATTCCGATTCTCTCCACTTAATTAATGTGTGACTGCTGTGTATCGAAGGTTTATACTGTCTGATACTAGATATTAGGAGTCACTATGTCGATCGAAAATTTGTCTGAACAAGAGTGTATCACCGCGATTGAAGCGGGCAAACCATTTCATGCCAGGATCGCGAATGGCGCATTTATACTCAAAATTGAGACGATTGCCCCATTTATATGCACCGCTATTCACGATGGCCATCGGGTTCGCGAGGACATCATCGATAATTGTGCCTTAAGCGAAGACGAACGTTATTTCGAAGAAGATCCCTATACCGGTGAATTTATCGATAATATGCCGATCACGGTCACCGGTTGTGATTCGCGCTACGAATACGACCTCAATCGAGGCCCTGATACCGCGATTTATGAGGAGGCCTGGGGCAAGGTAGTATGGAAGACACCACTTTCTGAAGCTCAAAAAACATTCAGCCTTGAGAAACACAATACCTTTTATAGAGTGATCGACGCTTTATATAATCGCGTTCTCCAGCAGCACGGTGGTTGTCTGGTCTATGATATCCATTCCTATAATTACATACGTAAAGGTGATGACGCCCCCGCCTTTAATGTCGGCACCGAGCAACTCGATAAGGCAAAATACGGCGAAGTTATCAATCATTGGATCGCTTTGTTAGACGATATAACGATCCCAGATCATCAGATTCGTGCCGCACTGGATGAGGTTTTTTTTGGTCGTGGCTATCAGGCCACCATCGCTAAAAATTATGACAATATCTTGGTATTGCCAACCGAGTTTAAAAAATTCTTTATGAATGAGATGACTGGAGAGGTGAATCAAGCGGTAATCGACGAGATCAAACCAAAATTCGAGAATGCCATTCTGGGCAATGTAGAGAAGTTTTCTGGCCTGTTTTTGAAAAAATAAGTAACGGTTATCGCTGCCGCACTTTCTAGTGACTATCCCTCTCCTAAATACGGCCATTTCCAATTCGTAATTTCTGGCATATCAATACCGAATGGTGATTTATTTATTAAAATTTAAGACAAGATCGACCCGGATCTGGCCAGTTGCCTAGCAAATCCGGGTCGTTCACTGCCTCCTCTCAGTCAGTCGACAAAAAATCTCTATGCGTGCCCGTGTCCATGCCCATGTCCTTCCATCGGCTTCTGCATGGTGACTGCTAGGGTAGCAGTAACGATTAATAGGCCTACAATGACCTGATTCCACATAGGTACGGCCAGATTCGTGAAACCCAGGGTAAATGGTGCAGCGATCAACCAAAGCCCTAGGACCAGGTTGGTATATTCCTGCCATATCTGTGGGTTACTGAGGGCGGCGATTCCAAAAATTGCCACAGCCGAACCAATGATATAGGAGTTTACGGCGGCCACATCGCTAATTAAACCGATACCAACAAATGGTGCTAGTATAAGCCACGCACCCAATGTGACGACGGTCCAGTCTTGCCATCGTTGCTCTTTCATAACATGCCTCCTTTGTTCCTTTACGGGCTATCAATGTGATAACTCGCGAGAACAGATTGCTCATATTATATATATAGCCCATATGTGTGAGACACAGGTCAAGCTAGGCACTAATTTTGTGGTTGAAAACACCTCGATACTCAAGCTTTTCTCACCCTTGGAAGTGAAGAGCAGCTTCACCGAAGTAACCCCCAAACGACATGGCGATGACGGCAATATATAATATCAGCACAGGAATCATAATAGGCCTTTTGAACGGATTTCGCTCTGTACCACGAT
This sequence comes from Thiohalomonadales bacterium, assembly GCA_048061555.1. Taxonomy (GTDB): domain Bacteria; phylum Pseudomonadota; class Gammaproteobacteria; order SZUA-152; family SZUA-152; genus JBGMRO01. Next base: position 2,884 of record JBGMRO010000431.1, read on the forward strand.
CCAGCAACGGTATAGCCGCCAGGGATAGGCCGATAATTGCACCCGCGTATACAGCACCACTTACGCTGCCCACCTGGTTTTCCACATAATACATCCATAGAAACATCCACCAAGGTCTCACACCACTTTCACCTGGCATCGGTTCAGGGCCGAGAGGCGGCGACACAAACAGGGCCAGAATAGTCACGATAGCCAGAAACCCGAAGCCTAACTTCAACAAGATTATCATATGACCGCCAAAGGTCTCCCCGGCTTCGCCATGGTCTTGTTCTTGATCAGTCTGCATAGGATGGGGTGATATTTTCAGCGCCTTAACTAAATAGATGTGTACCGCAAGCACCAGCACAAGCAGTAAAGGCAACACGGAGGTGTGCAGAGAGAATATTCGGGTCAGTAATTCTGTATTGTCGGTAAACTCTGTAGAAAAGAAATCCGCCGGGTTGCCTAAAAATGTTCCGATTGCGGTGAAGTGTTCCAGCGCCTCAAAACCTTCCTGGTCCCATTTGAGTGCCGTTCCGGTCATTACCATAACGGTCATCAGTAGAAAGAGTATAAGGCCAAAATAGTAGGTAAATTCCCGTGGTCGTTTGTAGGCAGCAGTTATTATTACCCGACTCATATGTAACAGCAGCAATACAAACAGAAGCTGTGCACTCCAGTAATGGATACCACGTACAAACCAACCTAAAGTCGCCTCACGCATAATATAATCGATACTTTGATGGGCCGTCGCGAGACGAGGATCATAAAACTGGGCGAGGATAATGCCACTGGCTATCAGGACCAAAAATGCAAAAAATGTCACGCCACCCAAAGAGTATGTCAGCGTATTAGCCTGTCTGGGTATAGGATATAAAAAGGCACTGACCTTAAAACGCTCTTCCCAAAAAGAAGGTTTTATCTGCGAGGGCTCATGGCCTGGTTGTGTGTCTTTAGTTTTGGAATTTTTAGACGGTTCAGTCATCGTATTGTACTCGGCTTGAAGTATATGAGTGTCGTTATAAATAAACCGATAATAAAACCTGTAAAGCCAGCCGCGATCCAAAAATCCGGTTGGGCCGGTGTATTGAAGCCGTAGCTTCCCTCAAGCTCACCACGTGGATGGTGCATCGCTTTTTTTTTGACTGCGGTAGAATTGATTGTTGATTCTTGGGTGGATTCAGCTATGACC
>JBGMRO010000432.1:0-4049 GCA_048061555.1 Thiohalomonadales bacterium
ATCACTCTAACCTCTGGTTTACTAAACTTTTGTTTCTAGGCTCTGAATTCACGATATTTTATGCGCAGTAAGGGTTGTGGAACATAATTTTCTAAACTTTGCTTACTATTAAATATATTTTTATATATATGGAAAATCAAACACCGCTTCTACTCATTGCACTCGTTCTTTCCGGATTCTGGGTTATCGGAAAAATACTCAACCGTTCTTACCGTAGCGTAAAAACCGTTATTGCAACAGAAACTCGCGGAACCAAGATATTCCCCGGATTCCACATCACCGATATAGAGACCCCCGACATTGATATTTTAGTCAATTTACTACGTTCTAAGGACGAAGACGCGGTATGTATATACTTATCGAAGTATCGTCCAATCTTTGTGGAGCTCGATGATTTCTTAGATACACTTTATGAACAATTCAAAAGAAAGCTCACCAAAGGATATGAATTTTCAACCGAACATGACAAGAGTTCCGCAATTTCTTTTTTAAACTTAGAAAATGGTCCGGATTGCATACGATTTAATACCATCACCCAACCCATGTTGCGCAGCCTTATCGAATATCGACGGCATAGAAAGCGGGCCCTTAACCGAACTTTTTTTGAGAAATTTGGCGACAAGGATACGATGAAAAATTTGCAAGTTTATGTCCATTATCAGCAAGATTTGCCAGTCACCATGCATATTCCGAAAAATCACGAGGATCGTAGTGCACTTGAGAACTTAGTTGCATCAGATCTAGCGCTAAAAGGTCGAAAAATTCATTTGCGCGATCGTTTAAACGTATTAACACTAAATGAACTAACCGACATGGCTCGAGAATTAAAAATAGAAAAATCATTTTCAGATATCAACACAGCAGCCAATACCTTAGCTGAGATTCCAGGATCTGCAGTTTTGCTTGCCATGATCCATTCCGTGGACGACATTTTTTTGGTAAAATCCGAACCGATCGACGTCGTAGCGATCAATAAAGAATGGTCAGTGATGCAAGCCTACTCGATTTTACTGTGCCGATCACTGTCTGAAGAACAATTATCTGCTCGGAATAAGTAAATAGTTTTGTAGCGAGTGTCGGTTTGTAGACGGTCACTACCTAGTAGTCACACAAAATTTTTTGAAACGAAAATTTTCTTACCAAGGATCAATCATATCAATGACTAGTAAGCCAATTGCTAAAGCTAAAACCAATACGGGCGATTTTGAATTTATCCGCTCTGAAAGCATTCCCTTGCTGAGTATCGAGGTCGAGGAATACAGACACTGCGAGACCGGGGCCATTCACTATCACTTGGCGGCAGACAAGACTGAAAATGTTTTTTTAGTCGCCGTACGCACCATGCCTGAAGATTCTGCGGGTGTAGCCCATATTCTCGAACATACCGTTTTGTGTGGTAGTCAAAAATACCCGGTACGAGACCCCTTTTTCATGATGATTAGAAGATCCATCAACACTTTTATGAATGCATTTACGAGTAGTGACTGGACCGCTTACCCCTTCGCTAGTCAAAATAAGAAGGACTTTAATAACCTATTGGACGTCTACTTAGATGCCGTTTTCTTTTCTAATTTGCACGAACTTGATTTTTCACAGGAAGGACACCGTATCGAGTTTGCTAAACCAGACGATCCCAACTCACCGTTGGAATTCAAGGGTGTAGTCTTTAATGAAATGAAGGGTGCGATGGGATCCGAAGTCAGTCAATTATGGCAAATACTATCAAAATATTTATTCCCAACGACCACGTACCACTTTAATAGTGGCGGAGAACCCGCAGATATACCTGACCTAAGTTATCAAGACCTGATGAATTTTTATCGTAAACACTATCACCCTTCCAATGCCATTTTTATGACTTACGGCGATATCCCTGCCGCCGAACATCAGAAACATTTTCAGGATAAAGTATTGAGTCGTTTTTCACAATCGGAACACGTATATGCCGTGCCCAATGAAAAACGTTACCTGGCACCCGTCAATATCGAGGAATACTATGGTATTTCCGAACAAGAAAATACCAAAGAAAAATCACATATAGTCATGGCTTGGTTACTCGGCAATAGTACCGACATTCAGACCCAGTTTGCCGCTCATTTACTCTCGGGCGCACTCATGGATAATAGTGCATCGCCCCTATTGCTCGCACTAGAGACCACCGACCTGGGTTCTTCGCCTTCTCCATTGTGCGGCATTGAAGACTCAAACAAAGAAATTTCCTTTATGTGCGGTCTGGAGGGTTGCAACGCGGATAACGCGGCGGCAGTTGAAGCGCTTATATTAAAGACCCTGAACCAGGTCGCGGATGACGGCATAGGCATCGAGAAACTCGAAGCCGTATTGCACCAGTTCGAATTAGAACAACGTGAGATTGGCGGCGGTGGTTACCCCTATGGTCTGCAAATTATGCTCGACGCCTTACCTTGCATTGTGCACCGTAGTGATCCCATCGCCATGCTCGATATAGATCCCGTGCTAAACCAATTACGAGAGAGCATCAAGGATCCTAATTACATAAAGACGCTGGTAAAGGAGCTACTCATACAAAATAATCATCGGGTACGTCTCACTTTAAAACCGGATACGACGTTAGAACAGAAGAAGAAACAGGCAGAACGCGCACGGCTTGACGTTATTCGTGCAGCATTGTCAGAGCAAGACGTCTCCAACATTATAGAAAAGGCAGGATTATTAAAACAGCGCCAATCACAAGAAGACGACCTGGAAATTTTACCTAAGGTTACCACCCAAGATATTCCCGACAGTATGTATATTGCTACTAGTAGCATTAGTAGCATGGCAAATTGCCCATCACATGTTTATAAGCAAGCGACCAACGGCATTAACTATATGCAAGCGGTGGCCAAATTCCCCGCATTAAGTGATAACCTACTTGATGTCCTGCCCTACTATAATTACTGTCTGACCGAACTGGGTTATCTCGACCAAGACTATTTGGCTGCACAGGATCAGCAATCGAGTATATCGGGTGGCATCAATTCATTTACTGCCATTCGCGCCACGGCCGATGATATCCAAGATGCTAGTGGCTACTTTTTTCTATCGGGCAAGGCACTATCCAAGAATACTAAGCCAATGTTGGAATTAATGCGGGACATCTACTATCATACACGCTTCGACGAATCCGATCGCATTCGAGAGCTATTTACCCAGCTTCGTTCCTATCGCGAGCAAAGTGTCATGCGAAATGGGCATGGCCTAGCGATGATGGCCGCATGTGCCGAAATGTCAGCCGTTGCAAAAATGAAAAATCGCTTGAATGGGCTTGAGGGAATAAAAACAACCAAGGCCCTGGGAGACAGGTTTAATAAAAATGGCGACGCGGTACTGGAGTTGTGTGAGACATTTAAACAAATCCACCGACTTTTTTCCGAAGCCGAACGAGAATATGTGCTCATTACTGAGCCCACCGATCAGGATGCATTTCAACAAGACCTGCAAACCGTTTGGAACAAAGACAATAATAAATCTAGTGACGATTTTTCCCTAAGCAGTGCACGGGGACAAAGCCAACAAATCTGGATAACGAATTCGACGGTGAATTTTTGTGCCAAGGCATACCCTGTTGTTGGCCTAGAACACGCAGACGCGCCCGCATTGTCCGTACTAGGTAGCTTTCTACGCAACGGCTTTTTACATACCGCCATTCGTGAAAATGGTGGTGCATATGGGTCCGGTGCAAGTTATCAGTCTGACATCGGTGCCTTTCGTTTTCACTCCTACCGAGATCCTCGTCTCGTCGATACACTGACCGATTTCGATAACGCATTGGATTGGCTAATGTCCAATTCACACGAGGAAAGACAATTGGAAGAAGCCATATTGAACGTGGTTAGCTCAATTGATAAACCCACCTCCCCCGCTGCAGAGGCCAAAGACGCCTATCAAAGTCAGTTATTCGGTCGAACACCGGAGATACGTCAGCAATTTCGCCATAATATTCTGCAGGTCACGCTCGATGACCTGCAGCGTATCGGAAATACCTATTTTCACAAAGATAAAGCAAGCATCGCTGTCGTTAGCAATGC
>JBGMRO010000433.1:0-4046 GCA_048061555.1 Thiohalomonadales bacterium
CAAATCAAATTGCTATTCATTACTAGGCCCCTTTTAATTATATGAAGTGTTGATTAGATGTGTTGATATGAAGTTCGAATCTGCCATTCTAATTCAATGCATCTATTTCAACATTTATTTCAAAATTGTTAATCCATAGATAATAAAAGCTAAATAATTTACATTTAACTGTGCAAGAGAATACTCATTATTACCAGCAAAAGTCAATTACCTTTTGTTTTTTATAACATTACATAAATTGTGTATTACATAACAATAATGGTAAGGGGTGGGTGAATAAAAAACACAAATTAGGTGTGTGTTTATCGAGGCGCTAGTTTAGTGTCCGTCCACAAACGAGGATATTTCTCCAAGATCGAGGCGTACCGATGTTTTAAAGCGCAGCATATTAGTGTTTCTCAATCTGTGTTTTCTACAGATTTAGAAAGACTTATCTTAAGATACTAATATGTGAGCATTTAAAAAATCGGCACAACGATGAGATTGGAGAAATAGACCGTTTGTGGATGGACACTAGTTTAGTTTGCGGGAATAGATTGTTGCCGTAGGGGAAATTCCAATATGGTTTCGCTTTTATTGTTCACTTGGCTGTGACGTATACGTACCAGCAAGCTACTTTCTAGTGGATTCTTTACGAGGATCGATTTCCGAAATACACCCACATGCCCATCTTGTATGGCCTGCTTCCATTCACCCGGCCCCATGATTTTGATGGATAAGATGACGTCTGCCACGGGCCGTCTGCCGCGAGAGGCAATTATGACAAATTCATTCATGCCCGCGACGGCCTTTGGCGGCCGGGTTTCTACTTCGAAACTGATGCCTTGCCATTCTTGTATAGGCATCATTATTCGTTCGTTATTACAGGCTGCTAGCAATAGCATCAGAAACAATGGCATCAGTAATAATAGCCCTGGCAGGTATTTATTCACTTGCGTATTCCATGATTTTTAGTGTTAGTTGTTTTGATTTAAGTAGACGGTCAAAGCATCGATTTCCATTTCCGATAAAGGCTTAAAACCGCGTTTTAGTCGATGGTTCTGCATACGCAGTATAACGTTTTTCCAATGGCCACTTTGTTGGTTTTTGGCCGAGGGTGGGCCATGGCATTGTGAGCAATATTTTTTCAGTAAGGTTGGACCACTTAACTCCTCGGTTTCATTTGCCCAGCTATTAACACTATTAGACCCTGTTAGAAGAAAGCACAGCAAGAGCGCCATGCGAGCGGCGGGCGGGGCTGGTGATAGTTGTTCGTTTCTTTGTCGTTTGCACTGTTGTACGCGAAATAATATTAATCTATATAACAGTAAGGCCAAGCTAGCTTCGATCGTCGCGGTCACAGATGCATTATGGGTTAATTTTATCTTTCTCTTCTGGTTGCTCATCATCTTTCTTTTTCGAGCTGTGACGGCCATCGACAAAATAGTATATCACCAAGCTCATTACAATGACCCAGGCCATACCCGCAGGAATCCCCCAGTCCCACCAGTCCCGTTCGTAGCCTGGACGGTTACCCCAGAAGGGGAAGGTCAAGCCAACCGCAATAATAAGTAGAACGATAAAAATGGCAAAAAACCAATATGGGATACCGGGTTCGGAATGGGTCATATGCTCGACCATCTCCCAGTCTTCTAAACCACGCTTTTCCAGACGTTCTTCTTCGCTACTGTAACCATACTGATCTTTGGGCATTTCTCCCCAAATTACTTCTTCGGTAGCGCTTGTGGCCGGTTTATCATTTTGTTCGCCATTATTCATTACAACCTCCAAACTAGTGGCACTTCTTTCAATATTTCGGACCTAAAATCCAACTGACTGGGCGTCCGACAAGATCGATGTTGCGGTTCTTATTTTAACCCTAAGTCCGTTTATACGCTCTTTATCATTGTACGATTATTCTACACTCTTTATGCACTCTACTCTCCTCATTCATTCTACTAAGTGCACAATTCGGAAGCTGTCACGCCATCCGTCATCGGCTTCCGCCGTGACGATGAATGTCTGTAAGCCGATTTTATCGAGTGATCGATTATCGATGTTTAGCTGTATGTTTTTCCGGGTGGCGGTCGAAAATTCTACGCTATCTTGAGATAGTGTATATGCCGAAGTCGGCAGGCCAGAGACAGACAGGGTTAATTTTTTGTGTAAATAGCGTTTGTTAGCCACGTTAATAAGATAATTCTGAATGATTTGTCCGCGTGGTTTGTCGCCTTGATAAACCGTCAAATGATAGGGTTGGTAGCTTATTAATCCCCAAATAAATATCCCCAACCCGAGTAGATTTATGGGTAGTACAAATCCTAGCCGTTCACGCCAAGTCAATAAATTCGAGGTCTTTTCCTTATTGTTGTTCTTCCTGGGTCCAAATTTAAACTGCAATAACCCGGTTTGATTTTTTTTCTCGTGTAGCGAGTTACAGGCGGTAATACATTCACCGCAATTAATACAGCTATCATAGGTATTAGTATTGCGAGGATTAATATCTAGTGTACAGGTTGTCTCACAAAAATTACACTTGCTGCATTCCGAGGCGCGTGTCTCGTTATAAGCAATATGCAGGGTATCACGCGTTCGAAATAGAAATTGCCACATACGATATATGCACATATACCGGCAGGCGAAGTGTCTTATAACGGCCAGGTTGGCGAGAGCGATAAAGGTAAATACAGTATAAATCCAGTGCAGAGAGCCGGCTAGGCGATCATCTTGTTGCAATGAGATAAAGGACCATATCGCGCCAGGTGGGTAAAAATATAATAGCGGTATAAGGGCGAGTAACATCGAAGCGAGTAACAGCTTTATGCCCAATAGTAACCAATTTTGCGCATTGTTTTTGGCGTTGTTTAGTGTACCTGTCGATGTTTTCTCCCAATCGACGACGGCGTGCTTACCGAGGTGTTTTTTAGTGACTACATTGGCCCATGAAGAGAGCGTATTTTGCGGGCAGACCCAGCCACAGAACACGGTTCCGAGAGTGGAATAGAGCATAATGAGCGTGCTGGCGACCGTGAGCCAGAATCCGAATACGATGGCAAAATCGCTGAACCAAATTTGTCGATCTAGAATAACAAACCCTGAAGATACATCTATTCGAAAAAGGCCTGTGATGGGGATCAGGATGAGCAGTGCCAAAAAACCATAACGCGACAACGCCAAGGGCCAATCGATGCCTCTGGCTCGAGCACGTTTGATACTTGGCCAAATGCTAAATTTTGAAGCTAAATGTTGCGCGCGCATGTATGTCTACCCCTGGACTATACCCAAAGCGTTTGAGATTTAGGTGTTTATTGCCTGTCATATTTTATCCATAGCGAGGCGAAATGACGTGTAATAGTCGGCCTATTGCCAGGAATTTCAACGAAGCTATGGATTAAATAGGACGGCAATAAAGCCTAAATCTTAGACGCTTTGGGTATATATACTACCAGAATCCACCGCGTGATCCTACACTCGCGACTATTCGGTTTTTGCTTCTGGCGGGAGTATGTGTACCACTACGCCGGCTTTTTGCAACGATAGTGTCTCTGTTGCGCCGCTCAGTTCCGACATATTGTCGACCAGTCCTGCGTTTCTTTTGCTGCTGTGGTCAAATGCGAGGTGCGTAATGCCCTTGATGCGGCGCAACAACTCTTCACCAGTCGCTGAGGCTGGTGGCAACGGAAAGACATCGCGTCGGCAGGCAATCAGGGTGCGTGCAGGCCACTGGCTGGCCGCCTTGAAAGGCTGGTCATGGTGGGCAGCCTCAGCACAAATTGAGCGGATTACTGAGTCTACCGGTGAGACAAGTTCCAGGCTCTTTTGTTGTACATAGTTCTTATTGGACAGCAGGAATAGCGTGGTTATTATGAAAAGACCTAGCAAAACCGGCCCGCGCTGAGCCAGGAAGCTATGTGCCTTAAATGAGTCATTGGCCTGGATGACCAGGGGAATACCATAGAACAATAACATGCTCATACTAATCAGCGCCCAGCTGGCATCGGCGGTCAATAGTCCTATTAGGAGTGCTATCGTTAGGCTACGTCCCGTTAGGGTCGATAAAATTTTTT
>JBGMRO010000434.1:0-4042 GCA_048061555.1 Thiohalomonadales bacterium
GTTATAGCCGCCGGATTAGGATTAATAAACCCGAAGGCCTCCACATCGGCGCTATAAAAAGTAGAGCTCGTCGTGCCCGTAGGCATTACCGTATCTTCACCTTTAAACTTGAGCTGGTCTGCAGTGCTAGCATAAAAAGAGCCACCGATATCGACGCTAGCGCCATCGCCAAAAATAATGCCTGTCGGATTCAGTAAGTATAAATTTGCAGTGTCCAAGCCTTCACCTGTCTGGATAGTTCCATAAATAGAGGATTCGTTTCCGCCAGTCACGCGTAGAATGACATTGCTGAAATTAGAATTACTCAAATCGGTAAATTGTGCCGTATCACCGTTAGCGATACTAAATTCGTCAAAGCTATGGAATAGGTTAGCGCCCCTTTGACCACTACCATCGGCGGAATCTATGACAAAGACATTGTCTGCGATGCCGTCTGCGATGTCGTTTACCATCGTCTTGTCGGTACCCGTCGAACCGTCAAATACTATGTGGGTCTGAGCATTGTCCGCCGATAACGGGCTTGGATAATTGAGGCCGACGACTATACCGGCGAATAATACAGGGAAGAATGAAAGCGTAGATCTATGGCCGAGATTTGTCATATCGGGTTGCCATCCTGAGCTATGTTTGTGAAGTAGGGACTGTACAGTCTTGCCGCTGCGTATTTCTGTAAATTGTGACCGCTTTGTTTAGTGTATTCTTAACATGAAACGAGGCACGATAATTTTCGGGTAAATAGTGAAAGCCTCCATGCTAGGTACTCTATAACAAGTATATTTACATTGTGTATACATATTATGGTACAGACAAAACATTGTTGCTACAGATGAGACTTAATTAACGCATGTAGAGCTGTAAAACTGTGCGTCGATAGACGAGTTTCTTTTACAATAATTCGTAACTACTCACCCTTTGACAAATATTATCCAATTGTTTAGCGTGTTACTGGATTTGTAACTGCTCAGGCTGTTCCGGTAAAGCTTCAGATCAAGGCAAAAAATGTGAGTTTACGCGAGTAAATGACCATTTTTGAACGCTGAGATGAAGCTTTACCGGGACTGTATGAGTAGTTACAATAATTCTAGCCAAATTTTGGCATGCACGCCGTCATCCTGCCAACCGTCGTTTAGGGTTTGCGCTGCGCTACGGCCCTCAAATTGGCGTGCCCAGAACAGCTCGGCCAAAAAGCCCGATTGGAAACGCCAACGGTAGCCTACTCCGATGCTGGATATGGCCGAGCGTTTTTGATCTACTTTATTCCAGCCCTCGCCATAGTCACCAAATAACATGGCCTCCATAGTTAATTTTCGATAAGCGGCAGTCCGTAGGGGCAGTCTGGCCTCGATAGAGAAAAATCTACCTGCGTCCCGAACCAGAAAGTTTTCACGAAAACCGCGTACCGAGTTTGCACCACCAATGGTAAATTTTTCTCCTGAGAGTAAGCGATCTTGGCTTAACTGAAAATCAGCGCGTGCAATCGTTTGAATTTTGTACAAGTCAAACTTGTGTGCCCACAAGAGTTGCCATAACCAACTGGTAAAACTACTGTCGGCTTTATTGCCTGGGCAACTTGTGGCGTTAAAGGCATCGATTCCGACGTTGAGGGTGTGGCGTAGGAAAAAGTTATTAGCGCCAGACTTTTCTACCAATGATTGGCCTAGCCGCAATGCTGCTATATTTGTAGTGTTATCGTTACAGGCTTCGATATTGGTATCAGAAGTATAGCTCTTGTATTCAAATTTTAGGTCCACGTTATAGGATTCATTTTTCTTCCTGCGCAGTGGTGAACGGATGCCGGTGTGGACGGTATAGGCCTTTATGTCAAACCCCTGCTCCTTAAAGGGGTCGATGACGAGGTCGATATTATTTCGTGAAGCCCCCACATAGGCCCTAGTATCAAAATAGGTCATGGGATAACTATATTCTATATCGCCACCCATTAGTCCTTCGGTTGCATTTAATGTCGCGTCAAGGGTATCACCGACCCCACTAATATTATTGTGTCCAGCGTGCAAGATCGCTTGGGCCTCACCGATACTGGGTGGGCGATGGTTATTGATTTCAAGGCTCAACGAATAGGGTTTTGCCTCGGTGATGGTTATATTGAGAGCGCTAGTACCGAGTCTATCTCCGGGTAAGAGGGCGGCATTTATGCGTTCGATACGTAGGTCTTGCTGTAACAGTTGTAGTTTTTGTTGTAATCTGATGAGATTAAGTGGTGCATTGGCGCGAAAACGTAATCGATCTCTTATGTAGTTTGTCGATAACCTACCTGGGTTTTCGATATTAATTTCTGACAATACCCCTTCGGTAATTTCGATTATCAATAGTCCGCCGAGTAAATTTTGATCAGGAAACAGGGCGCCGGAATTGATGTAACCGTGTTCGATATAATAGTTTGTGATTATCAGGCGCAGCTCTTCGAGATCGAGTGCGTTAATCGGCGTTAAACGAAATTTGTCGATCAGGGTTGCTAGCACTCGGTCAGAGAAGATCGTATTTCCCTCGAATCGAAACTTTCTGGCCACAAAATTGAATAAATCCTGAATACTGGGATTTTGATTTGGGTTTAGTTCGAACGGGGGTAATTCAATAGTGGGTGGGGCCTTCTGTTTAGGCGGTGGTATAATTTCGAGTTTTTTATCTGAGGGTCTATCGATAGGCAACGAAAATAAGGGGACCGGCATATCCTCGTCTGCGCTAACAATACCGCTCTGTAGGACAAGGCTCCACGATAGAAGTCCCCACAGAGGCAGTATCACAATGCGCACCGCCATCTCAATGTACCTTTTTTTGCAACTTGCTTTGATTACAGCATGCAGAATCATAGTTACACAGTTATTTTTTTAGGCCCACTATCCGGATTGAGTGCGAATCAGCGGTATTAATTGTTTGCTCGGTTTGTCACTACTTACGCAAATACTATCACAGCTTGAGACGCTAATTAAAACCCAAGTTTCGGAGTTCAAGAGTTTAATAATGCTGCTCATTGATGGATAAGCGAAGCGCATCCACCAAATTACAGAGTAGTACGGTATTAACGAGCCACTGAACGCCGAAACTTGGGTTAAAATCATGCAGGTCGCTGGGCAAAAAAAAACCTCCAGATCTAAACGAAGGAGGTGAATGTACGCAATATCTAAATTTCGTGGATGCACACTAGTTAAGTAGGGTTTTATACAGCGACTCCGTGACCCTAGACGGGTTAACACCGATGCTAGTTTGGAAAATCTTTTGGCAGCGTAAAAAGACCAAAATTGCCTCGGCCTTTCGATCGAGTTTTGCCAGACGCCGCATTAAACGATAGTAGAACTCTTCGGCGAGTGGCTCGAGCTCGATACCTTTTTGGTAGAGGTCTAAGGCATGGTCACTGTAATTACTGGCTTCAAGATTTGCGCACATGGTCAAAAGGCTGCGTAACATCTTACTATGTAGTCGTTGGCGGTACATAATGTACCAGGGTTGTTCATCTTCATTGCCCAGAAATGGGCCATGGTAGAGATGCATTGCGGATTCGATACAGCTCATCGCAAGTTTTTTGTCGACATGCCTACTCGACAGGCTCCTATTGCAAAGATTTAGCAGGTGCTCGCACACCCAGGCATCGACCCAACAATAGTCAGGATTTAGGGTCAATCGGCTGTCGTTTAATTCCATTGCCTTGTGCCCGGTTAGCTTCCGCAGGCGGTGCAGGGTAACAGAAAATGCGGAATGGGCGATATCACCATCGGTATCGGGCCATAAGGCCTCGCAAAGACGCATCTCACCCACATCTTTTCCGCCCAGGGCGATAAGGGCCTTTAACATTTCTATCGGTTTATGCTGACCTTTGCAGACAGCGCTCAAGTTTTGATCTTGCGACTGAATATTGAAGTGCCCTAAAGTGTGGATGGATACCTCATGATCGGGCTCGATCGAGATCGCTGGGGCGCTACTTTCGCTGCTGCTTAGTATGGTCTCGTTGTAACCATTTTGCCCCAGGCTGTAGTTAAGATAACGACTAATAGACCCCGGTAGTCGGTTAATATTCCGCACTTCAATA
>JBGMRO010000435.1:0-4029 GCA_048061555.1 Thiohalomonadales bacterium
TCTACTAACTCCTCCCCATTCCCCAGGATTTAATCCACAATCCGCACCAAAAATCATGCCCAGGGCATTCGCCATGGCGAGCTGGCTACAGAGCTGTACATTTTTTGGCCATGGATGGCCTTATGCTGCGAATGCAGGGACGCATTAAAGCAGCTTTGGCCATGGACGGCCTTATGCCGCGAATGCAGGGATGCATTAGAGCTGCCGATCTAGGAAAAATAGCCTCGTTTGTAGATGGGTACTCGATAGGGGTAAATAAAAGGCTAAATTTCATTAGCGATCTCGTTCCGAAACGGCATTCTTTTTGCTACTATTTTTCTAAGAGCCAATGAATATTATTTGCTAAAACAAATAGTTAAATTTATTAGCTAAATAGAGCCATATCGATACCAGAACTTCTGTAAATTACGAGACCTTTTTTGTCCTAACTTTGTTCTGAAACCCTTGTTATTTAAGTATAAAGTTCTTAAGCATAAAATAGAGGTGGAAACGTCAATGATCGCAGATACTAACTTCCCTGAGCCCGCCGTCGCATTGTCACTCTTAGAACAACTTCCCGAGGCGATCGTATTGACAAATGAAGAGCACAGCCTCTTGTGGTGTAATGCTGCTTTTTCGAACATTATCACTACTCCCCTAATTAAACCCATGGCTCTAGACGAAATATTGCAGATCACCCTATCACCGGTACAAGACATGAAAGACGTCTATTGCGGGATCGTGGGCGCTGAAGAAAAGCAATCCTGGTATGAAAAAAGACCTATCGAATTGAAACTAAAAGATCAACAATCTAGCGCACGAATATACGCCTTCTTGTTAATCGATATTACCGAACGCATGCTTATACAAATAGAGTCTAAGAAATTGCAGGAAAAACTAGAGCGACTTTCCACCATCGACCCTATAAGCGGCCTACTAAATCAACGCGCCATGCTGCAATCCTTAGAGCCATTGGTATCGCGCAGTAGGCGCTATGATAACCCACTCTCTTTGATAGCGATTCATTTGTGCAATCTGTCGCTACTCGCTACGCAACATAACCAGGAAATTGCCGATGAGATAGTCATTGCCCTCAGTCATTTACTGCGGGATCAGCTACGTTGGGCCGATATCGTATGCCGTTTTGATACAGAGCAAATATTGGTCATTCTGCCCGAAACCACCCAGGAGGATGCGCTCTATCTTGCCAAAAAAATACTGAACCAGGTCAATGAACTTGATATTAACGACAAAAATAACTCACCCTTGGAATTACAGACCTGTTATGGTGTTTCAAGCTGGCAAAAAGGCGATGACAGTAAATTGCTCCTCGACCGAGTAAATGCTTATCTTATAGAAGCCAACAATAAGGGCCCCCATTCGATAATCGATAAGGGCAAATGAGCTATCGGATGGATTTAGAATATTGAAGACTCAGCACATGCCATTATATATCCATTATAATAAATCTCGAATGAAGTACAGTCTAGGCATTCGGTTCATTTCTTTTTGGCTACTGTTATTAGTGCTACCCTCTGTTTTTGCCGACAGCCTTTCACCAAGATTTACTACCACCCTAGTCGAGAATAGCTCGGCCAATAACACGCCAAAGATTAACAAAGGAGTCATTCTAGTTGCAACCAACAACTTGAGGAATAGTAGTTTTAAAGAATCGGTCATTCTGGTAACCCACAATACCGTTCGCGGTACCACCGGCATTGCGATAAATAAACCCTCTAATATTCCATTGCGCCAATATTTTCCCAATAGCGAGCAGGTTAAAAAATACAACGGCCATATCTATTATGGCGGTCCCGTTGGCTCAAAAAATATATTCTTACTTATCAATACAGAAAAACAACAATCAGGCATGTATCGAGTCGCTGATGGCTTATATTTTACCCGAGGTATCGATTTGCTCCGCAGCAATATCGATAAATATAACAATGAAGACCATATACGCGCCTATGCAGGCTATGCAGGCTGGGGTCCCGGGCAGTTACAAAATGAAATAGACCGTGGTGACTGGACTATAGTGCGCAGCGACCCGTCGGTCGTTTTTGCGGCGGATCAAGAAACTTTGTGGAATCGGCTCAATAAAAGCCACTCGGGTCGCTGGATCTAGTTGTCAGATCTAAATCGTAATAAAAAGTAGTTATCAAGGCCACCGACTTTCGGAATGACTCAACAGTTGATATTGATTCCTGGTTTAACGAATCTTATAGGCAATACCACACTAAGCTATACGCTCACAGATACTACGCCGTCGATCGATCTCATTCTGGTCCATCATGCAGGACAACGATATGCGTACGTCGATCGCTGCCCTCACTTCGGCCTGAATCTCAACTGGCGACCTGATCAGTATTATAATATTAATAAACATTATTTACAGTGCTCTACCCACGGTGCCTTATTCCGAATTGAAGATGGTCTGTGTATATTCGGCCCTTGTGAGGGTGCATCTTTACAAAATGTGCCGCTGATACGACGAAATAATCAATATTTTGTCGATATCCAGTTATTTTTGCTTACTGAATGATTATGTAGAGGTTGGTGATTAATAGCGCTGACACCCAATCGTTTTTTTACAAGATTATTTTGTGTTAATTTTCTATAAACTACCCGGGAATCTGGGTAGAATGCAAGACCATGAACTACGTCGAAATACCCCCATCAAAATTGTAAAGGACTATTATGATCTATAGAGTAAGTATTTTGTTGTGCGCAATGGTTTTGAGTCTAAGCGCACACGCCGTAACCGCCTTTCAAGATCAAGTCAAATTCGCCTACAAAGACAAAGATTCCCTGAGCGGATTAGGCACAGAAAAAAAATTGTCAGCAAATTTTCTTCATTACCTTCAACTCGTCAACCCATTTGCTGGCCCGGTCGACGAGGCTGCTTTTTTAAATCGCATCGGCAGTATCGGCGCTGGTTTCAGCTATGTTCAAGTCAATACTGATATCGATAACTTGGGAAGCGTCAACCCAAACGGTATCGCTTTTGATTTCGAATATAATTATGTATTTCCGAATAAACCACTCACCGCGTCGATAAAATATGCACGGGAATCCATCGAAGAAACAGCCGGAGGGTCACTATTGGAAGGCAAGTCTAACTTAACCGAACTGAGCGTGGGTTTGTATCTCGATTTGAGTAGCCACATAAATTTTAGCGTCTTTAACAGAAAAATGAATTTTCGTGAAGTCAACGTGCAAGATTCAAAGGCAGATGCGAGTAGTTTGCAGCTAGCTTATAAAAAAGTTTGGGTAAACCCCGGTAAAAAAAGTTTCAACCTAGAGTTTTCCTATGCCAGCGGTGACCAGCAATTGCCTGGCTCTACTCAAACATTAGATTTTTCTGTGATAGGGCTGTTGGGCGATGTTTATTTTAGCGCGCAATCTAAGCTCGGCCTAGGGTACTCGCTTAATTCAGACAATAACGCCGCAATCGGCGACTCCAGTACGATCGTATTTCGCGGAGCCACCTATTTTGATAGCATAAATGCAATAGGATTCGATTATTATAATACCAAATTTGATATCGAGATCGACAATAAAAAATCTTTTTTAGTTTACTATAAAAGACTAATGAAATGAAAATTACTCACTAGGCACTTTTTACGGGCAGTGCATTTTGCTCTGCTTCTACGAGTACTGGCCGGTCATCCTCGTCATACTTCAGAAACATTTCTCTACTTTCTTTCATGTAGTCCAACTCATGCAACGAAAGCCCGCTATGCTCGGCAAGCTTTTGCCCGTCAATCACTGGGGCCTTATTTGTACGTCGATCACGTTTATCACTATATCGAACTTTATTCCATATAATCCAGATCGCCAAGACCAACCACATCGTAAAAATTGCGACACCATATTGCGCCACGTTACCTAAGATGTCTAAACTACCTGGTGTTAACATACGTTCAACAAATAAAATACCTCCGGCATACCAAACCAATAAACTGATTAACGGGGTAATTAAATACACCCACAACGACCAAGAAACCGCCATCAACATCACTTCAAATAGTCGTTTTGTCTTTGGCACAA
>JBGMRO010000436.1:0-4029 GCA_048061555.1 Thiohalomonadales bacterium
GGCCGTCTACGCTGGTAAATAAATAATTTAGGGCAGTGATACGATCAATGCCAAATCCCATATAGTGATTACCAACCCAACGAACAAAGGAAAGATTTGCAAAAGGATGTTTTGGTGAATTACTAAGTTCCGAACTCCACGTCAAACCATCTTTGCTGCGCAGTAAGTCAAATGCAGATTTTGTTGTTGCCAAAAATTCATTGCCAGACCAAGCGATCGAGGTCAAACTACGAATAGGATTATCCGATGCAATAATCTGTGTTTGCCATAAAACCCCATCACGACTCGTCTTCACCACTGCGTTATTAATATCAAGGTCTTTTCCCACGATGACGACAAAATCATCACGTACTGCAATATCGATGAGTTCGACGTTCTCGCCGGATGCCTGTATGGTCCAAGTCGTACCATCACCGCTGTTCATGATGAGTCCGTTATTGCCAATCGCTATAAATTGAGATGTTTTCTCCACCCACACCACTTTACGTAAATCATCCAACATAGCGGTGCCATTATTATCAATCGGGGTTAGCGTCCAGGCTGTTCTCGCATCGACGCTTCGGTATACGGTACCGTTAGCACCCACCGCGATATGTGTACTGATTCCCGTGCTCGCGTTTGTCGCGACACCGCTAATTTTTTGGCCAGCCAGGGACGGTCGAAAAATCCAATCGATACCATTATCGCTGATGGCGATAATGCCCTGATCTGCGACTGCGATAAATTCTGTCCCGGTCCAAATCACGTCGTTAAAATTCTCGATAATACCGGAGGAACTTTCCTGCCAGATGGACGCATCACGACTGCGAAAAATTTTACCTTTGTCGCCCACGACGATATGTTCTGTGCCATTAACGCCATTGCCTTTTAAGGAAATAGGCGTAATAGAGGTCTGTGTCCATGTGGTGCCGGTTGCATCACCGACGAGTACTAGGCCATTGACACCCACCGCGACGAATTCGTTGCCATGCCATTCAATATTATTGATCGTGGCGCTGGTGCCGCTTGTTTGTGTTACCCAATCAAGACCATTGCTACTCGTGAGTAGCGCACCACCTACACCCACCGCAACAAATAAATTATTACCCCAGGCAATCGCAAAGAGTGTTTGGTCCTCTGGTAACGATACTTTTTGCCAGCTTTTCAGGTCGATACTGTTCACAATACGATTTACAGCATCCAAACCAATGGCGACATACCGAGTACCATCGTAGGCAATATCAAATAGGCGTTTTTCACCCACAGGCGTAGATTGAAGCCACGCTTTTCCATCGGGGCTGGTATTGATTAACATTGCACTTGAGTTGCGTGAACCTGCGACTACAAATTGGCTGCCATCCCAGATTCCTTTTGTATACTCGTCTTCATCTGGCGCCGCTCCCTTAACGACACTATTCCAGACGATACCGTTCACACTGCTGTAAATAGTCTCTTTTGCTACTGCAACAAAGATTCCGTTACCCCACAGCACAGAAAAAAATTCCTCTGCTTGTTTCGGGACATCACGATTTGTCCAACTAATACCGTTCGAACTAGAGAGTATTGTGCCATTGTGTCCTACGGCGACAAAAAGTTTGCGTGCATCACTCCAGATAACATCGCTGACCGTATTACCTTGCGGTAACGGATTGGCCCATTGAAAGCGCTCGACTCTTTTGGTATTTGTGACGGATAATTCTAGTGACACATCCTTAGCACCAGAACCACATTGGGTCGTAATGGGACTGCTGTCAAAGCGCAGACAAATTGAGGTAGGTGTGGAATTTGGCGGCATGGTGAGTGGTAGTGCATCACTCAACAAAAAATCGGGGGAACCCGTGGCCTGTGCAAAT
The DNA here is from genome assembly GCA_048061555.1 of Thiohalomonadales bacterium. GTDB lineage: Bacteria > Pseudomonadota > Gammaproteobacteria > SZUA-152 > SZUA-152 > JBGMRO01. The sequence continues at coordinate 1,833 of JBGMRO010000436.1, forward strand.
AGAAGTTGTAAATAACGCAAAGCACTTTGCGAAGGACTTGCTGTATCTAAGGGTGTACCGGCCAATACGGGTGATTCAGACGACGTTATGCTGAGTTGATTTGCGCCCGCGTTATTTTTGACCTCTACGACACCGGTTTGCTTGCCTGCATAATTACCTAAATGCCAATAATACGACTTTCCGGATATCGATATATACAGCTCAGAGACTGCGTCTTCATAGCGGCCAGCCGTGGTCGCCGGTACCGATGTTTCATAGGTGTAAGTTCCAACGATCACATCATTTGCGGCAATATTATTGACAAATGAATTCGTAACTACGGCTGCCGTAACTTTTGAGATCGTACCCGTAAACTCCACCGTAATGACAGCAGCACTAAGTAGACCCTGCCAAAAGAGCAGACAAATGAAAAAACCTAGTCTAGTGCCCATCCACAAACGGTTTATTTCTCCAATATCGGCGTTGCGTCGAATTTTTAAATGCTCACATATTAGTATATGCTGCGCTTTAAAAATTCGATGCGCCTTGATCTTGAAGAAATATCCTCGTTTGTGGACGGGCACTAGTCGATGTCCTAGACGAATAGACATATCTTTAAATACCTCTTACAGCACAGGCAGTTTTTTTATTAGATAGTGCCCATTCAGTTCCGGCCTATTTCTCCAATTTCTGCGTTACATCGAATTTTTGGCCATGGACGGGCGCTAGATCGAAATTTTTTTTGCCTGCAACACTACAGTTCCAGAATACTTCCATTTTCACTATACCATAGTTCCAAATTCATCGCTAAACCTTTGTTTTCTACAGGATTGATTAAAACTAAATAGGTGGGAAATAGAAATAACTGTATAATTTTTGTGTAATTGCTCTATATACTCTGAATTATCAAGGGTGGGCTATGCGCGACGGCCTATAAAAACCAAACTTGCAGGGATTAAAATGTAAAAGGGGTTACTATATTTCAGACACTAGCGGGTTTCATTTTCTAATGCTTTGCTGGTAATCTCTTTATAAAGATCGAAGGCCTGCGATAGTATTTGCGCATACTCTGGATGACGTGCGATTAAAGGTTGTGCAAGCTTAACGTCCTTAAGGATTCTGTCGAGATAATCTACATCGATATCACTAAGCACATTACCGTTATCCACTTTATCCTTTAATGCCAATGCCCTGGGCAGCCTTTGATTTTCAAATCGATGTAGTAATTCTAGGATAACACTTGTTTCCTTTTTAGTATCTGGCATAAGCGAACTCAATCGTGACATGATAAATTGTGCTACCGAAGTTGTAATATAGCAGGAAAATAGGAAAACAGTACCCGATTTTACAAAAATACCACTCAAAAATTAGCGTATTCATACTCGTTCCCATCCTCTGTATGGGAATGCCGACTGCCTTAGTCAATGCTGATAGATTTTGTAACTTTTGCAGTAATTTTTGTTATAATCACATCAAATAAGCCCCCGTAGCTCAGCTGGATAGAGCGCACCCCTCCTATGTAAAATTGGGCACCCTGCTGGAAACAACAGGTGTGAATCTGCTCAAATTCGGGGAAACCGCAGCCTGCATTTAACTTTCCATTTCGAAAGTTGCCTGTGATGGCGGCAATCCCGAGCGAAGCCCGGCACCTATAAAAAATAGGCCATTGGGAACGTGTAGAGACTAGACGGGCAGCATCTAACGACACCGCTTGTGTCTAGGATGAAGGGATAGTCCAGACCACGAACAGCACGAGTTTTGTGTAGTGTTGGCAGCGAAAGCCGTAGTGGTATGAAGGGTGAAGTCAGAAGTTCGAATCTTCTCGGGGGCGCCATTTTTTTCAGGTTTTCTACAATTGCAGGGCAATCTTAATAATAATTTGTAACTGATTGTTACTTATAACTATTACTTACTCGCCAACGGTCTTAATCGCGCATTCGAGGATGCGGACCTACCCCATGACAGCCATGGACTTAAACGATCTGCCGGTGCCTTCCGCAAATATTATAGTACATAGGCGCTATTGGTTTGATAGTTATCAGCAGATGGTATAGCCGTATTAACGCCAGCCAAAACCCATGTCTATTTGGGGGTCCACTTTAACCTAACACATCAGTTGGATCTATTGCGGACGCCTAATGCACTGAATCTAAACTATTTTTTTCTGATTTTAGACTCACCCGTAGGGGGACTACGCGATCGCCTAAAATCAGAAAAA
>JBGMRO010000437.1:0-4018 GCA_048061555.1 Thiohalomonadales bacterium
CAAACGAGGATATTTCTCCAAGATTGACTGCTCTAATGCATCCATGCATTCGCAGAATAAGGCCATCCATGGCCAAAAGGCGTACCCATTTTTTAAAGCGCAGCATATACTAATATGTGAGCATTTAAAAAATTGGTACAACGAAGATATTGGCGAAATAGATCGTTTGTGGATGAGCACTAACTACCCGCAACAAGTTCGCGCCAATTGAGGATAGTGACGCCTGCGCCACCGGTTCCGCCATCAATATAACTTACCGCATTCAGTTCCTGTTTTGTCGCTGTGGTCTCGTTCGACCACGAGCCGTTGCTCAACCTGACTAGCGCACCCTTCTTACCTGCTGCTATACATTCACCATCACTTTCACGACAGCTTATGCCCTTCATATCCTCTTTATGAATAGAACCTCGATAATCCCACTTACCGCCATCGTAGAAAAGTGCGCTACCCTTTTTTCCCACCGCCCAACACGTGCCACTACCGAGCAGACACGATATTGCCTCTAGATCTTCCGCTTTCTTAGCTGCACCAAAACTACCAGAGACCTCTTGCCAAGTCTTAGTGCCACCCGGTCGTTGCGCCAAACGAAATTTTTTGTCTTTCTTTTTAGAGACCGCCCAGCAATTAGTCGCCGACGACTCGGTACACGACACCGCACGTAGTTCTTTTTTCATGTTAGTGCTTTCGGGCGACGACCAGCTGGATGCATCGCCACGTACCACATAACCCTTATCTTCTTTCCCCACCGCGACACAAATCGCTCCTGGACACGCCACCGCCTTAAGCTCCCGTTTGACACGCACAGGACTTAACCACGGTTGGGCCAGACTGCGATTCCAAATCCGAGTGACGCCCTTGTTGCCACCGCTTTCCCCCTTTCCCACGATGACACAAAAATTGGCGTTTGTGGGAGAACAGGATATCGCCTCATAATCCTCGTCCTTGTTGATCCGTGTGGCGCGCCAACTGCTACCATTCCAGACGGTCACCCAACCATGTTTGCCTACCGCTATACAATAATTACTGTCGAGACAGGCCACACCCTTGAGGTCTTCCTTTACATTGCTTTTCACCAGGGTCCAAATACCCGCAATTTTTCCGATAATCGTGCCTTTCTTTCCCACCGCCCAGGCCGTATAAGACGACCCAGCCTTTCCCAGCGATGCCGTTATCACGCGTACCGCTGTATTGACACTGGCAGTAATTTGAATATCGCATGCACTGCCGTTGACGACGGCACGGGTCAATCCTATGCTGCCTCCCGCGAACGGCACTGCGGCTTCAGGCAAACTCGTACAAGCTATGCTCGCGTAGCGTGCGGACGCCCTTTCTAAGCCTGACTCCGCCAGATAGAGGGCCTTGGCGCTATCCAAAGTACTAAGCACGCCTATCTGCATGGTATTGTTCTGTTGTAGACTCAATAACAAGACCGTCATTAATAGTGCGCTTATCACCAGCACGGCGATGATACTGATTGCGCCCTTTTGTTGCCGCTTAGGGTAGGTCATCGCCTAGACCCGATCTCGTAAGGCGATACGCGAACGGTGTGTAATCGTATCGGTACTACCCGCTATCGTTAGGCTAATACTAACCTCGACATAGGCCATTTGCTGGGTATCGGTGGTAACTACATTGTCTATGTCCAGATATCTAAATGCCAAACTATTCAAGTCGTTACTTAGGTCTGAATCTATATTGAAATTGCGAATGGCATTGACATATTTTAATTTCAAGCGCGAACCCGATTTACGGATGTCTATCTCGATATTGTCACCATCGTTTTTAATAAATACGAGCTGCGATGGTTTCGCGGTGGTAATTTGATAATTTGTACCATTGTGACTAACCTGGCGTATTTCTCGGCTAATGCGGATCAAGGCATAGTGTAGTTTCGTCAAGGTATCCATTTGTGCGGTACTAATACGCGCCGCTGAAAAGCCATTAGAAATTATCGGCGCGATACTCACGGAGAGTATCGATAACAAGGTGATCACCAAGACCATTTCCAAGAGGGTAAAACCTGCCTGGCGGGGTGGCAAATGTCTACCACCGTTAGAGGCTTGACAGGCTTCCCGGTCTGAGTTTTCTAATCGTGACATGGTTTGTCCTAGCAAAATCCCTAGCTCAAGGTCAATATGAAGCCATCATTATGGTCAGTCGTGCCGTAGCACTGCCGTAGCTCGAGGCAATCGCATATTTTTTACAGTCCGATACGCAATACACCTCCGTCGTTGAGTCCACTATCGATTCCGTTACCACTGGCCGAAGCAGGTTGTTGCCAAATAGCGGTAATGGGTCACAATTCGAGTTACCCCTCATGGCGTATCCCCCCTGACGACGTAGGCCTAACAGATACTCCGCACATTCTTGTGCCAACTGAATCGCGATTTGTCTATCATTGTGATCGCTCAGACCCTTCGTGACCTGCCCAAATACCTTGGTCAAACCCGCACTGAGCAGGCTGAGCACCACAATCACTAAGACCAGTTCGATCAGACTAAAGCCGTGATTGTGTGTGTTACGCATGTTCAAAGTATCTCTGCAAAACCCGAGATGGCCTGTACTGTGATGGTATCGCTACCGGCACCCATGCTAAGAGATATCGAAGTGCTCGTACGACGGAGTACACCCGCCGAAACCGGTCTGCCCAGACTATCAAATACCAGGCTAGCGACGCTGAGGCTCATGTCACTAGACAAGTTCTTCTGAAAGCTTGACCCAGTGGTGGGATCGATGATGGGATTCGTGCAGTCGGCACGGGTAAGGTCGGCGGTAACGCAGTAGAGGTTCGAATTAAAATTTAAACGCAATGGTTGATGCCGAGCCATTGCCAATTTTTGACTCTGTCGTATGTGGCTCAATAATAGGTTGCTATGACCGCGTAATACAAACTCGTGTTTGTCGGGGAAACGGATCAGTACGTAACTTGCCAATATGCCTAACAAGACCATCACCAGGATCACTTCAATCAGCGTAAATCCTTTTGAGCGCATAGTGAGGTCCTGGTGATTGACATTCGCCGCGACCGTTCATCGCGTAAATTTTGCATTGTCCTGATGATGGCCCGTTTCGACTAATTGATCGCCTGCGCAACAAAATTTGCAACTTTACCGTTAAATGTAACAGTGCATGCAGGCATTGTTCCAGCAACGACGTAACCTGTAGGCAATGAACTTTCCAAGGTACCCGCAACCGTTGCACATGTTGTAACAACTACTCCCTTACTATTGGTAATACTACGCACAGCATAATTTATAGCAGATGCCGACGCGAGTGAACCTGCGACACCGTTGACGGCTGCGGTCTCGGCCTCTGTGCCAAGATCCACGAATTTAGGTATCGCAGAGGCGGCTAATACGCCCACTATGACGATAACCATAACGAGTTCAATTAATGTAAAACCTGATTGCTGCGATTTCATTTTTCTCTCCGGTATAAAAATTGTCTCTAAAAGCAAATGATTTACTCTGCTGATTGTGGTAAACACAAAAATCGCCTCCAACCAGCCTGTCAATAAGTATATCGTCTCAATTCTAAATATCTTGAATTACGTCACAAAACTGACTATTCGCTACTTACTATCTGTATCATCGATAAAAAGTTACACTCACTCTACTTAGCACTTTCTCGTTCCTAGGCGGGAGTGCGTTGGAACGAGGAAACAGTATCCGGGGCTGAAGCCCCAGCTCCAGCTCCAGCTCAGTTTGCGGATATTCAGTTTTATGCAAACCCCTCCCTTTTTGGAGGTGAGGCTTTAGCCTCGCGCAGTTTCTCGATCCCACTCACTCCTAGTGATTCTACCGATACAGTACCCAGTACGTATTCAGGTGAACTAGCGCGAGTAGTTATGTAAAAAAATCATTTTTTAACAAGCGCCTATCTCAATTACGATGCGTCTGGATGGTAGACAGCTCCCACATCGGTAAAAAGACCCCCATCGCCAAAACCAGGACAATCAATCCAATAACCACGGTCAACAGGGGTTCTATCGATGATGCAAGCTTGTCGACCGCGTACT
>JBGMRO010000438.1:0-4003 GCA_048061555.1 Thiohalomonadales bacterium
ATGGTAGACGCCAAAATCATTGTGATATGATTTAAAGTAACAAAGTAGAACTAGTGCCCATCCACAAACGGTCTATTTCACCAATATCTTAGTTTGTGGACGGGCAGTAACTAGTGTCCGTCCACTAACTACGCTGCAAAGATTTTTTCAAGGCATCCGCCATGGCAGAATTGACTATTTTTTTACTGTCCGTATTTGAGTTTGAGCGCCTATTTGACGATTTCTTGACTGTCGGTTTCGTAGATCGACTCGATTTACGGGCAGATTCTTTTCCCTTATTTATGTGCTGTGCTTGGTAATCTCGACTTTGTTCTTCAAGTCGCATCGTCAATGCAATACGCTTTCGCACAATGTCCACTTCAAGCACCTTAACTTTTACCACATCACCGGCCTTGACCACGTCGCGTGCGTCTTTGACAAACTTATCCGCCAACATGGAGATATGCACCAAGCCATCCTGATGTACACCAATATCGACAAAGGCACCAAAGTTGGTCACATTACTCACAACGCCCTGCAATACCATGTCTGTAGTTAGGTCTTTTATTTCTTCCACCCCCTCTTTGAACTCCGCGGTGCGAAATTCGGGACGCGGATCACGCCCAGGTTTTTCAAGCTCAAGTAATATGTCCGTAATGGTCGGAATACCAAAGGTTGCGTCGCTAAATTTTGCTGGATCAATCGAGCGTAGGCGTTTTTTGTCTCCCACCAGGTGACGAACATCGCACTCCAAGTATTCCGCAATTCGTGTAACTAAGGGGTAAGCCTCGGGGTGTACTGCAGAATTGTCCAGAGGGTCATCACCAGCTACCACACGTAAAAACCCACCGGCTTGTTCAAATGCCTTTGGCCCCATGCGTGGTACATCCTTCAAAGAATTTAATGTGTTGAAAGATCCATTCTCGTCCCGACACTTAATAATATTCTCCGCCAGAACTGGCGTTAGGCCTGCGACTTGCGCCAGCAAGGGCGCAGAAGCCATATTCACATCAATACCCACGGCATTGACACAATCTTCCACCACATCGTTGAGTTTTCGCGCGAGTTGAGTCTGGCTCACATCGTGTTGATATTGCCCGACACCAATAGCCTTTGGGTCGATCTTCACCAATTCCGCCAAGGGGTCCTGTAGACGACGTGCAATCGATACGGCGCCACGCAAGGTAACATCCAGCTTTGGAAATTCCTTGGCGGCAAATTCAGAGGCAGAATATACCGAGGCACCGGCTTCAGATACCACGATTTTTTGTAATTTAAATTCTGGGTATCGATGTATCAATGCCAATACCAAACGATCGGTTTCACGTGATGCCGTACCATTGCCGATACTCACCAGCTGAACTCGATGTTTTTTGCAGAGCAGGGCCAGAATTTCAATGCCATCATCCCACTGACGCTGTGGGGCATGTGGAAATATCGTTGCTGTATCCAGCAGCTTGCCGGTCTCATCCACAACCGCGACTTTTACGCCGCTGCGTAATCCGGGATCAAGCCCCAGCGTGGTCTTCGCACCAGCAGGAGCCGCAAGCAGAAGATCGCGCAAATTGTCGGCAAATACCTTAATGGCGCCGTCTGATGCATCATCTTTCAGACGAGTCTTGAGTTCGAGTTCGAGATGGATGGATATTTTTACCTTCCAAGCTAAACGTACGGTATCCGTCAACCATTGATCAGCATTGCGGTCTTTATGACTTATGTCAAAATGTTCTGCTATACGCGATTCACAAGGATGCCGCTCCAAATCGCCCTCATTCTCCAACTGCATTTGCAGACTGAGCACGCCTTCATTACGCCCTCGAAATAACGCTAGGGCGCGATGCGATGGAATTTTGTGAATGATTTCCTGATAATCAAAGTAATCTCCATACTTTGCACCCATTTGTTCTTTGCCTTTAACTACTTTTGATACCAACAGACAATCTGACCATAAAAATTCGCGCATACCGCCAATTAATTGCGCATCTTCCGCAAACTTTTCTATCAAGATTTGACGTGCGCCATCCAGCGCGGCGCTCGAGTCTGTTACTCCGGCCTCGACATTTAAATACTGTTTTGCGAACGCCTGAATATCTATAGTAGGATCTTGCAAAATAGCTTCAGCTAAGGGCTCAAGGCCGGCTTCTCTTGCCATTTGGGCCTTAGTGCGACGTTTTTTCTTATAGGGTAAATACAAATCTTCTAACGCCGTTTTGGTTTGTGCCGCATTAATGGCCTTTTTGAGCTTATCTGTTAATTTACCTTGCTCATCAATTGCACCGACTATAGTGACTCGCCTCTCGTCTAACTCGCGCAGGTAAATCAATCGCTCCGACAATAGCCTCAATTGGGTATCATCTAAGCCACCGGTCACTTCTTTTCTGTAACGGGCAATAAAGGGTACCGTCGCGCCCGAATCCAATAATTGGATGGTACTTTCAACTTGTTTCAATTGAACATTTAATTGTTCAGCAATACGCTGACTAATAGATAGCATAAGAAACCTTCGTATTATGTCGATAAATAGGTGGAATAAGAATGATACTGGTGGCGCCGCCATTTATTAATCTAGGTTTAAGAAAAACTCAGGACAGGGATTCAATAGTAACATAGCTACCGCTATCGCGAACTAAGTATAGGGTGATTTTTCGTAGTGATTTCTTTTTATGAAGTTAGTACTTTGAGATTATTGACACGACATAGCAACTAATGTATATCGTTAGCTGGTCAACGAATCGTTATAATAATTGTTCGATACGTGTAACTATAGCACTACTTTGTGGGGTCACTTTACTGTTAAAACTCCCCACCAGTTTTCCATCTCGATCGACGATGTATTTATGGAAATTCCATTGTGGAAATTCGCCTGCAAGCTTGCCTAACAGTTGGTAAATAGGATCAGCCTTGCTGCGGATCGCATGGCTCTTGGCAAACATCGGGAACTCAACACCGTAAGTCAGGCGGCAAAACTCTTTGATCTGCTTTTCAGTGCCAGGTTCCTGCGCACCGAAATCGTTAGTGGGAAACCCTAAAACCACTAACCCTCGATCCTGATACTTTCGATATAAGGCCTCAAGCCCTTCGTACTGTGGTGTATATCCACATTTACTCGCGGTATTTACCACGAGTAAGACTTTTCCCCGGTAGCTATCACACAAATTAACTAATTTATTGTCTGCAAGCGTCCTAACATCAAAATTTAGTGTCTCGGGGCAAGTTTTGAGCTCAGCGGCAGAGACATGAGTGATTGCAATACCACCAACCATCAATATTTGTAGAGGCAATAAAAAGAGGGGTAATAATTTTTTCATCGGTTTCCCGCTAACATTCGTTTGCACAAATTCGCTATATCAGTTTACCATATCAAATCATCCGGCACCGTGTAATCAGCGTAATTTTCGTCTTCGACTTGTTCCGGACTATTTTTAATGACCGGATAGTCCACATCACGTTGCAGAATTTTTAAGATGACGGCGCTAGATACTACGGCGTAATTTTGCTGAATCCGGACGATCTGCAATGTATCATTCGCGAGCCCCTCGCGCACCCTTGTGGTCACGTAGAGCTGCCGAATCTTACCCTGATCCGGAAATTTATAGGGCAGGTCACTGTCTTCAAGATTGAGGCAATTTTGCTCTATTAGCTGCTTAATCTCGCTGGCGAGCGCCTTTTTCTCTCTTTCGGCCTGCAATATGCGGTTGGACTCAAGATCCTCGATACGCTGAACATCGGCAGGTGGATGAGAGTCTGTCGATTGAGCGCCATTATTTTTTTTATTTTGCTGTTTCTTTTTTTGCTTGTGTTTGCTGTTCTTGCTTTGGTTAAGTTGCTGTTTATTAACCAAACCCGCCCTAAACAATTGATCTTGAAATGAATTTCCCATCGGCATCCTCCACACCATTATTATAGCATTGTACTAGTGGAACAGTGGGTTAGTGATAATTAAGATTCTGCTAAAGCTGCGATGAAATAGACCCAACAAAAGCATTGCATCCTATAATCAATCTAATCTAATATAGTGATATAT
>JBGMRO010000439.1:0-3988 GCA_048061555.1 Thiohalomonadales bacterium
TTGGAGGAAAAAATTATTCAATTAGAGAATAAAGAAAATTCGTAATTGCCCACCCCACCTTAAATATGGGCTAATATTAAGACTGAACAAGAGATATCGTTAATATTTTGGTGTTGATATCTAGATTGGCATGTAGGCACAAAAAAGATGTGCCCACATGAAACGCTGTAGGGTGTGAGCAGTTACCTCTGACGTTTACATGCTTGCATGCCGTGCTAATAGACGGAACACTAAATTGGGTTCCTTGTTGTCTGGATAAATTTCATTCCTAAAGCGCTGCCAACTTTCCCAAGCTACTGCTTTCTTATTTAACGCGATCGCTGCCAACATGCTCGCTGCTACGAGATATTTTCTGCGTGTCAGTGTACTCGGTTGCGTCGAATCTAATAATTGCCGGCTAAGCGCCGACATTATTTCTGCATCCCGCTGTCCCACCGCAGCAAGAAAGTTAACCCATTGTTGTTCATAAGGCGACCATTGTTGTATACACTGTTGCGCATACAGTTTCTGTCCTATTAAAGCGTTTTCTTGTTTGGATAAATAGGCGAGCGTTTTAGTGGCTAATTCCATTAATACGAATACTCGGTCGCCATGACTCGGTAGGCGGTCGCAGTATTTAAATAAGGACAAAATAGAATCACTAATGTTCTGCACTTGCGCATGTTCGTTGCTCGCTAAGGTCTCATTTATTATATTATCTCGAATCATCATCGCCCGCCGTACGTTAATGGATTTCGGATAGACCGGCACCGATTCAACCAGGGTATTTTCGGGGGGGGGTATACGATCACCTAATAGTTCCAATAGGGGTAATGGTTGTTTCCACATTGCGATTAATGCCATGGCGTTTTTATGTAGAAACAATGTGCGCGCCACGTTTTGATCTATGACGGGATAATAATCGGTATTTTCTGGCAATGCGTATGAATGCATCAGTGGCATTAGCGTTTTTTTATCGCCTAAATAACGAATCGAAAGATCCTGTATTTGATTGACGTGTATACCCGCCAGCTCAGACATAAACGAGGGTTGAGTTATTAATTGATTCGGCAAGGTCAATTTCTCTCCGTTGTTATTAGCGATTATATAAATATCACCATAGGTCGGCGCATAGACGACAAAATCATTAAATTCTGCCGCAACGGCCTTAAAAACTGATGAGACTACATTCAGATCGATTTCATATAACTGCAACCATTGCACAAATATACCATCTTGTTTTAGATATCGTTTTATATGTTGGTAGAACTCTCGGCTAAATAGCCCTGATACCCCGCTAACCCAGGGGTTAGAGGGTTCTGACATAATGATGTCGTAGCTGGAATTGTGGCTAGAAAAATAAGTCTTGGCATCTTCGATATGAATATTACTGCGTGGGTCCTCATAGGCACGACGATTTCTAGGTAAAAAACCTTTTGATACTTCGACGACGGCCTTTTCGATTTCGATGGTATCGACCTTTTCAAATTGATCTGTACTGAGAAGTACATGTGTTGTCAATCCGGAACCCATGCCGATATTGGCCACGGTCTTGGCTTCGGGTTTCATCAGCATTGCAATAGCGGCCATAAGAATCATGGTCGACTCATCGGGATTTTTATAGCGATCTTCTTCGCTCATGGACAAACCCGCATCGGGTTTTCCATTGGTACTTAATATTCTTTTGTTGTCTTTGTAGGAAAACATTGCGATGCTTGCAGTTTTACCATCGATACTGTGTAAAATTTTAGCTGCATTAGGATTAAGCGTCTCTCCGTGGCGATAAACACCCGATGCCATCTCTAGTTTATCCAGTTCTACCCAAAATCCAACGGCTACAAATACGGCAATGCAAGCCGCGATGTTTAATTGAAATTTATAGCTGCGTAAACTTTTGTTAAATACGAAATACCAAAGAATGGCCCAGCCGAGCACAATATCGATAAATGCACCGCTCAATATCACACCCTTCAGTCCTAGCAAAGTAAAACCGATATGAGTGACCAATAATATGCCAACAATAGCACCCAGTGTATTTACGCTATAGACATAACCTATACTGGTCTCTGATCTTTGAATTTTGATTAATGTGTAGGTAATCAGTGGCAGTGTCGTGCCGGCGAAGAAGGTCGCAGGCAACATAATAAGAAACGCCGTTCCTTCACTGGCCAGGTTGTATAAAATATATCCGTTATCTGTTTTATCCAGGATGCCGAGCAACCAAGTTGTAATATCGATTGTGTACCCAAAAAATATCAAGGAGAGCAGTGCTGCTATGCCCATAGCGATTTGAAAACCACCGAGATAGAGTACACTGTCAATATGCTGGATGCGGCGATGTATCCACAGTCCACCCAGCGCCAATCCACTAATAAACGCACTAAGCATTAATTCAAAGGCATGTGTAGAACTACTCAATACATGATTTAACATTCGAATCCAGCCCAGCTCATACATAAATGAGGCGACGCCGGTAAAAAAAGCAATGAATAATAATAGCTGTGCTGGAGGGGTATGCGTCTTTAAATCTTGATGCTCATCGGAAGCTACCTTGTTTTTGTCAAAGTTTTTGTTAGGACTACGATCAATGCCAACATCAATATCGTCGGCCACTGGTTTTCGAGTAAGCTTAAAACGATTAACCAAGCTTACCACCACCACGGCTAGCAATATATTGATGCCCCCTGCTAACATCATTGTCCCGGGCAGCCCTATGCTTTTTATTAATACAAAGCCACTAAGTAAAACACCGATTGCACCGCCGAGGCTATTAGCGAAATACAATATTGCGATAGATTCCCCCACTTTGCTGGGATACAAGCGTGTAATTCCTGCGGTCAACAAAGGGAAGGTCATGCCCAACAAGATCGATTGTGGCAATACCAATAAAGCTGCGGCCACCCATTTATAAGTGTTGATTAAACTAGAGCTACCCAACGCGGGGATGATGCTGTTAAAACTACTATCGACAAATTGCACGAACGTCGGATGAAAAATCAGCGCGGCTAAGCCGATGATAGCCTCCACGTAGGCGTAATAAAGTATGACCTTGGACCATCGATGGATATATTTTCCACATAAGAATGCTCCAATCGCCATGCCACCCATGAATATCGCTAGTACCAACGATTGTGCATAGGCCGCGTGACCGAGAAAAAGCTTTAAATAGTGCGTCCAGATAGATTCATAAATTAGTCCGGAGAGACCGGAAAACAAAAATATGACCACAAAAATCCAGCGCGAAATCGTCGTCGGCATCTGTGTACCTTTTACTGCATTGTAGGATTGATAAGTCTACACACTTTCAAGTTATCGTGTCGTGTAGTGTTAGCCAATTAAAGGTTATTAATAAGACATCTCATTGTGGCCTAATATTTGTGGTCTAATACTTTTGGCTTAATATTATTGGCCTAATAAAAATGGCCTGAAATGTTTTACAAAAAGCAGCATACCAAAAAAACAATGTATAAACAATGATTTAGCAATCTGGGTTAGTCATTCGAAGCGCCTGTCATTCTCTGCAACACTTTATTATCATTATGTTGAATACTCATAGTGATAATCTAATCGTGATTGCTATACTTCAGCTGTGAATAATTATTAAGTTACGGTAACTACACGGTGCAGCTAAAACACCATGATCCGTTGTTAAAATTTTAGTGATTTGTAAACAATGTGACAGCAATGGCGTGTTAGATTTTAACTACTCTTTTACACAATAGATTGTCATTCAGGATTCAATACCTTTTCTATCTACGGTTACGAAACTCCTGAATACCGATGTCGTTTGTTAGATGTTCCAATCATACTAGGATCATACAAGGGGAGTAGCGTATTATGGGCAAAAAAATCACTGAATCCCGTCTGGGTTTATCTCTATCCGGCGGTGGGTTTCGGGCTTCATTTTTTCATCTCGGTACTCTCGCGCGCATGGCCGAGCATGGCATGCTGCGACACGTCGAAGTCATCTCAACCGTGTCTGGTGGTTCTATTGTAGGTGCAGCCTATT
>JBGMRO010000440.1:0-3987 GCA_048061555.1 Thiohalomonadales bacterium
AACAAGTCGAGACACTAGTTGGATAGGCTCACATGGACACAAGCTTTTGTTTGGTTTTGACGACATGCCCAGATAAGGATTCGGCGCACACGGTTGCGCATAGCCTTATTGAAGGTAGACTCGCTGCATGCGTGTCTATATTACCACCGATAACCTCCATCTATCGCTGGCAGGGTAAAATAGAGTCAAATGAGGAGCTTATGTTATTGATTAAGACCAAAAATTCTCAATTTAGTGCAATAAAAGAACAAATCCTAGACGTCCACCCCTATGAACTACCGGAAATTATTAGTGTCCCTATATCTAATGGTTTAGATCAATATTTGCGGTGGGTGGCCGATAATGTTTCTTAGGTAGTGCCCGTCCACAAACGAGGATATTTTCCCAAGATCAAGGCGCACGAATTTTTTAAAGCGCAGCATAGACTACTATGTGAGCATTTAAAAAATACGCGCAACGCAAATATTGGGGAAATAGACCGTTTGTGGATGGGCACTAGGTGGCGAATAGAAGATTTCAATACCACAGTCGATGCAGATATTGAAACAATGTGGTTGTTTCTGCGTCACTTTAATATGTCACATAAGCACGCCACATTAACATAAGCTTAAGTGAACCTAATTTAAGTCAACGCTGAACTCGGAAAATATGATATTTCTACGCAACTAGTGACCGTTTATAGTTGGGCACTACACGAGCAGACATTCACTTTATACCCCGGTATATCAACCGTTTACAGCTTACCCTTGCTATCGACCTAGTAGCGGGCAGCGGCACCTTTAAAGGCACGCCGCGGCGTCCCATAGACACAATGATAATTAAGAACCACGTAATAGAATGACATAAAAGGTTGAGATGATAATTATGAAGTTTTTTCGCAGTACGCTTTTTTTTATACTGGCCGTTGCTATGCTGCCACCCAGTTTCGCCACTGAATCCTTGGATACGGGCCTTGATTTAAGCGACGAACCACTACCCCCGGAACAGGCGTTCTCGCTTAGTACTTCGGTTGTCGCCCCTGACCTAATTCGACTTGAGTGGATTATCACTCCCGGATACTACCTCTATAAAGACAAATTCAAATTTAGCAGTGAAACCACCGATATAGGGCTAGGTAAAGCAGTATTACCACAGGGCAAAGTCAAGGAAGACGAATTTTTTGGTAAGGTTGAAACCTATCGTGATAAGGTCGGTATCAATATACCGCTTTCACGACTCGGCGATTCACAAACGCTAGACCTAAAAGTGGTTTCTCAAGGCTGTGCCGATATCGGAATCTGTTACCCGCCGCAAACCCAGACCGTCAGCCTCAAAATGATGCCGATGCCCGTTTCTAACAAAGTCGCCGGCGATGATAGCGCGAACGAAAGTCCATTTTCAGCCTTAAAGAGACTCGGCAATAGCCTTGGTCTAAACGACGATGAAGAAGAAGAATTTCTAAGCGCAGACCAGGTGTTCGTATTCTCTGCAGACGTCGAGAATCCTAATGCCATAATGGCGCGCTGGGAGATCAAAGACGGTTATTACCTTTATCGTGACAAATTCGCATTTGAACTTGAGGATGCCAATGGTAACCGTATCGGTCAGATACAAATGCCTCCGGGCAAGAAAAAACACGACGAAAATTTTGGCGACATGATCGTCTATGTGCATGGCGTAGAAATTCCGATTCAGATTATACGCACCGCCCTGCAAGCGGGTGATGTGACCCTGATTGCGAAATACCAAGGTTGTGCAGAAAGAGGTTTTTGCTACCCTCCACAGAAACAAGCCATGCCGTTATCCTTACCAAAAGCGACGGCGCAAACTGTGGCTTTAACCACGATCTCAGACAGCAATAATAATTCGAACAGTTTCTTGGCGACATCAAGTTCAGAACCTGTCTCTGAGCAAGATCAAATAGCAAATACACTCGCTAGCGGCAGTGTCATATTGACCATCCTTAGTTTTTTTGGATTTGGACTATTACTGGCGCTAACACCCTGTGTCTTTCCCATGATCCCGATCCTATCCAGCATCATCGTCGGACAGGGCGACAGTATAACGACTCGCAAGGCCTTTTTAATGTCTCTCGTCTATGTCTTGGCGATGGCGGTCACCTATACGGTCGCCGGCGTATTTGCAGGTCTATCGGGAGAAAACCTGCAGGCGCTATTCCAAACACCTTGGATATTATACAGTTTTGCCGGTGTTTTCGTGCTGCTGTCGTTCTCGATGTTTGGGTTTTACGAATTACAGATGCCCAGCTCAATACAGAGCAAACTGACTCAAATTAGCAATAACCAGCAAGGCGGCACGCTAATAGGCGTAGCTATCATGGGCTTCCTATCCGCGTTAATCGTCGGTCCCTGTGTGGCCGCACCGTTGGCAGGTGCGCTCATTTATATCGGCCAGACCGGCGATCCCTGGTTAGGCGGGACCGCCTTGTTCGCATTAAGTATGGGTATGGGGGCACCGCTATTGGCCATTGGGGTATCCGCCGGAAAATTTCTCCCAAAGGCCGGCACATGGATGGATACGGTCAAGGCCGTATTTGGTGTACTGATGTTGGCCGTGGCAATTTGGATGTTAGAACGCGTCGTCTCTTCAGAAGTTACGATGTTACTCTGGGCCACATTGCTCATCGTGTCGGCGATATACATGGGCGTCTTGGAACAGATAAAGGAAACTGCCGCGGGTTGGTCACGACTCTGGAAAGGCCTGGGCGCAGTCGCAATTATCTACGGCGCAATCATAATAATTGGCTTCGCTAATGGCGGCAAAGATGTGTTTCAGCCCCTCGCAGGCTTCAGTGGCGGCGGCGGCACTGTCGCACACCAGGAATTGGTATTCAAACGATTTAAGGGTAACGAACAGCTAGACCAGGCAGTGCGAAGCGCGCAGCAGGCCGGCAAGATTACCATGGTCGATTTTTATGCCGATTGGTGTATATCTTGTAAAGAAATGGAAAAATATACCTTCTCAAACCCAGAGGTCCAAGCGTTACTGAAAGATGTCGTCCTATTACAGGCCGATGTAACCCTCAACGACGCCGAGGACAAGGCGCTACTAAAACGATTTGGACTACAAGGACCACCGAGTATTTTGTTTTTTGATAAATCAGGGAAAGAAAGGCGCGGCCATCGGTTGGTGGGCTTCCTCAGCGCTGAAAAATTTAGCGCGCATGTGCGTGAGGTTAAGGGTGAGACATAGGTTAAAGGTTAAAGGTTAAAGGTTAAAAGGCTAAAGGTTAAAAGGCTAAAGGTTTAAATATTAACTAGGGAAGGCGATTTGTGAAATCTCGGGTTTTTGTATTTATTTTGTTGTTTGCGGTTAGTGCCTTAGTGGGTAATGAGGTCATCAAACAGTTCACAAAAGAGGGTGGTGAGTCAAAAGTCGCGAATGCGGCCACTATCAAACATATCCCACTCACTGAATTTAGCTTATCTGATACGAATGGAAAAATGCAGGAATTTAAGCAGTGGGGCGACAAAGTCCGAGTCTTGAATTTTTGGGCTACGTGGTGCCCCCCTTGCCTTAGAGAAACCCCCATGTTTGTCGAACTACAGGCGAAATATCAAGCGCAAGGCCTGCAGTTTATCGGTGTCGCCATAGACAGCCTAGAACCCGTTAAGGACTTTATGGACACCTACGGCATCAACTACCCTATCCTTGTCGGCGCCGAAGACGCCATCGACCTATCAAAAAAATATGGCAACAAGTTCGGCGCACTACCCTATAGTGTCGTCATCGATCGAAACGGGACCATCGTCTTTGTAAAAAGTGGCGAGATCAAGCGCGAAAACTTAGAGCCTCTGCTAAAATCATTATTATCTTCCTGATTTACCAAACCCGCACTTAGATAGTGTCCGTGTACAAACGAAGATATTTTTCCAAGATCGCTGCTCTAATGCATCCATGCATTCGCAGCATAAGGCCATCCATGGCCAAAACTGCTCTAATGCATCCATGCATTCGCAGCATAAGGCCATCCATGGCCAAAAGGCG
>JBGMRO010000441.1:0-3985 GCA_048061555.1 Thiohalomonadales bacterium
CCTGGTAGGCAAGATAATATCCCCGGCAAGGCGCTGACCTATGGACAAAGCATCCCGGACGCTTGCCTGGGTTGGCAAGATCACGAAAAATTATTGCGACTGCTAGCGGACGCCGTCGATAGACTTCGTTCTGGTAACTAGCGCCCATCCACAAACCGACTAATTCATCAATCTCTGTGTTGATCAATTCAGCCAGTGTCCTTAACTTATGCAGACTTCCCTGCGACCTATATGAAAGTAACGCCAGCGCCTTGAAAGATGTATAGACAGATTTAGCGCTCTAATGCACTAGCCTAAGTCGATGCTTAGATTTTGATACGGCCTTTTCAATCTAAATTGGGTTTATTGACATAGTGGATAAAAATAACCAGATTTGACTATCGCATGCGTAGTATTGCTTAATATATAATCAATTTTGAGTAGGACTAAAGATGACTAGGACTCTTTTCAGGTTAAATTGTACTATTATAGAAGACGGTAAGGAGTTGTATTATAGGCGGTTTGTTGGTTTCGGTGGCAGAAAGTGGGAATACACGGTTAATTCATCAGAAACTTTTAGACTATATTTCATACAGATTAAGTCATTGGCGTTGAGATGTGCATATGGACACTCTGTCTAAATAGTTTTTAGTGACATTGTGAATAAACATAATAAACATTTCATGCACGAAGAATGGATGAGCCACGAAACAGCAACATAAATTGAACAAATAATAGAAAGCTACCGGTGTTTTTCAAAATGTTTTATTGACTGTGTCAATAAGTTTGGTCTTTTGGGTGGTTGTCTATATGACTGTTAGAAGAAAAGAGTAGGGTATGGGTGATGGAAAAGACATTGTTGTAGAGTTAGATATGGAACCTTCAAGTTCGGGTGCGCCATGTCCACTAATAGTAAGCAATGAACACAATTTGTACGTTGCATATTATTTACAAGATATACCCGAAAACTATAAGTTCGAAGCAATTGGACTCGTTAAATTTAAAAATTTTCATGCCTACCAATTTGGCCCACCAAATGATGAGGCATTTCACGGTCATCCACTGTACAAAAAGGGTTTAAAACCTTATGGCACATATGAGATATTAAAATCATCATGGGTAGCGAGATTTGAAATGATGAATAGTGTACATGAATACCATTCAAAGGAAAGTTTTGATAATTTGCATCATTATGTATGGAGCTTCCACGATACTACACTAGAAGTTGTTGCCAAAGGATACAGTCTTAACATTAAGGACGACACGATTAATTCCGTCGTTTCAAACATCGTGAGTAATATAGAATGAAAGCTTCTAACCAAGGCATTAACACGGATAGTTTTTCACATAGGTATTTTGTGTTTCGTTACACTCTAACACAAAATACCTATGTGAAAAACTACCGGTTATGCCAGCGTTAGGCGAGAAATAAATAGTAAATGGAAATATTCAATTTTGTATTTATTCATGCACTCATACTAGTCATTGGCGTTGCGGCGTACACAGTAATTGTTCAAAGACTAAGAAAAGCGGAAGTTGATTCATATTTGTTGGTAGCTCTGTTCTTCATATTTGGCATATATGGAGTGCTGTTTATGTTACTTTTGTCAATTATGTTTTGGGGTTGGTCAGGTATGGCATCTATTGGAGTCACAGCATTAGTAACAATATCTCCAATATTTATGTATTCTAATGCGCTCTTTCTTTGGAAAAAAAGAAAAACATCCATTTATCACTTTAGAGTATATATGGCCAGCATACTTTATATACCTATACTAATTACCATTGGTGGTTTAATGTACCTTGTTACTAGTATGGGAAGGAATGGAAATGCCTAACAAAAATTTGCTCGTGCCGAGATAAATCCAAAACTTTGGGAGGGAGAGGTATTTCTGAAATTAGTTAATGTTACCCAGTAGATGCGGAAATCAGAAGATTGATTTCTTAGTTCTACCAAACTAAAGCTTAGCCAGCAGGTTAGTAGTGAAGCCCGGGTGCGATCTTGGTG
Organism: Thiohalomonadales bacterium; assembly: GCA_048061555.1. Taxonomy (GTDB): domain Bacteria; phylum Pseudomonadota; class Gammaproteobacteria; order SZUA-152; family SZUA-152; genus JBGMRO01. The sequence continues at coordinate 1,988 of JBGMRO010000441.1, forward strand.
ACAAGGTGTGCGGAGCAAGGGTGGAACGAGAGTATAGGCTCCTAACTGAGCCCCGAAATATTGTATAGTTGTGGTCATAGAGATAACCATCATCTAGATGGAAAAGCTGACAGCTTGTAAGTGCTGGAAAGCAGAAGTCTCAAGCACGCCATGGCGAGTGTTTGCGACACCACCGGGGTCTACGAACAGGGCATGTACTTACAGGGGTAGCTTGGGAACTCGGGAGATCCGACGATGTCCTGGATCGAGGTAAATCGGCCATTAGGTGAACCGATTAATAAATAACACCCGGCTTGCAGGGGTTCTTGTTGACCCTGCAGGAGTCAACGACTGAAACACAAAACCCCAGCAAGCGATACCAGGTATTGGGTGCAGACAGCGAAAGTGAATGAACCCAAGAAGCAGCGGCGGAAGTCTTAGCGGAACGTAGTACCGAAGACTAGTAGCAATTAGCAGTATAAAAAAAAAGCTAGTCGGTAAGGTGGGGAACGATTATCCGAAGGACCCACTGTAGGGAAGGTGAAGCCGGGTATGACATATTGGTGAATGGAACGACGGGAGATACTATGGGATCACAAACTGTCTCAACAACACTTCATCAATTGAGAGAGCAAGCGAGGAGACATCCAGGAAGGGTGTTTACAACAATACACCACTTGATAAGCAAAGACTTTTTAATGGAAGCCTACCGCCAAACGAGGAAAGATGCGGCGGCAGGTGTCGATGGTGTGACAGCAAAGGACTATGCCAAACATCTTTCATCCAACCTAGAAAATTTATACGAGCGATACAAGACAGGGAGATATAAAGCTCCCCCGTGAAGCGAGTGTGGATTGAAAAGGAAGATAAAAGTCAGCGACCCATTGGGATACCGGCCTTTGAAGATAAGATACTGCAACGTGCATTCGCCATGCTACTTGGGGCAATATACGAAGTCGATTTCTATGACGTCTCGTATGGTTTTCGTCCCAAGCGAGGTGCGCATGGAGCGTTAAAATATCTGCGGGGTGCTTGTATTAAAACGGAAGTGAGCACGATAATCGATGCTGATGTATCAAAGTTCTTCGATAGAATGCCACACAATACTATTCACGATATCCTGCGCAAGCGGGTTAATGATGGGAAGATACATCGTTTCATAGGGAAGTGGCTCAACGCGGGAGTAGTGGAAAAAGAAAATATACACTATCCTGACTGCGGCTCTCCTCAGGGAGGATGTATCAGCCCATTGATCGCGAATATATTTTTACATCATGTACTGGATGACTGGTATGAAAAGGACGTCAAACCACGGCTCAAAGGCCGAAGCTTCCTAGTGAGGTTTGCTGATGACTTTGTGCTGGGTTGTGAAAGCGAAACGGATGGAGTGAGAATAATGGAAATTCTACCAAAACGATTCGCGAAATATGGACTCACCATCCATCCAGAAAAGACCAAGATGATCCGTTTCAATTGGTCCAATTGCGATGACCCAGATAGAGAGAACGGTACATTCGATTTTCTCGGATTCACACACTACTGGGCGAAATCAAGAAGCGGTACTTGGGTAATCAAACGAAAAACGATGAGAAAACGCCAAGCGAGAGCGATGCGAAGTCTTTTCGTCTATTGTCGCAACGAGAAACACCGACCGATCTTGGAGCAATATCTGAATTTGTGTTCAAAGTTACATGGGCTCTACAATTACTACGGCATCATCTGTAATTATAGGATGATACTCATGTTATATGAGCACACTAGAAATTGTTGGCGACGCTGGTTAGGACGTCGTACCAGAGACGGTTATATAAGCTGGGCAAAGTTTGAGAAATTCTTGGGTGACTGGGTACTCCCCAAGCCAAGGATTACCAAGAGAGTGTAGAGTGTTTGCCGGATACATGGTCATACGGCGGAGTTGCAGTTTAGCAAGGCTTCGTTTACTGAGGAACCGGATGACGAAACGGTCACGTCCGGATCTGTGGGGAGCGTCGCTCGAGAGAGCGGCTCTTACCCGGAACA
>JBGMRO010000442.1:0-3981 GCA_048061555.1 Thiohalomonadales bacterium
GTCAATTAATTTCCCAAGATATGGATTTAATGGCATGGGTGTTAATAACATGGGCATTAATAACATAGGCTTTGTATGACATATTATCAGCGGCATGTCTTTTTCTGTACCAATATGCGTACCGACGGTAGTACTTGTTGCCAAAACTGTGATGCTCAGGCCTTGCGAGACTATGCCAAAAAACGCTGTAAAACACTGGCGATCTCGGGGCGGCAGGGTATGGTGCGCATCAATTCGGCGGGTTGTCTCAATCGCTGTGAAGAAGGCCCGGTGATCGTCGTCTATCCCGAAGATATTTGGTACACCTATATCGACCAAGACGACATCGACGAGATTATTGAAGAGCACTTGTTGGGCGGACGCGTGGTCGAGCGACTAAAAATATAATCGGTTTGTGCGCGGGACAGAATCCGGTAGTGGTGGAAAAAGTAGAATATGAATTCAGATTTTAACGAATTGGCCAACGCCGAATTGCACCTATATGATGGCCTTCAAGACGACCTCTGTATCGGCGAAAACTTTTTAATACCGGGTCCAGCGGGACCGTTGGAGGCGCTGTTGTCGTCGCCAGCGGGCGATGGGCCAGTAAAAGGTATATCGGTGATATGCCATCCGCATCCCCTGCATGGCGGCACGCTAGCCAATAAAGTGGTGCATATCGTAGCAAACAGTTTTAACGACCTGGGTCGTTTGAGCCTGCGTTTTAATTTTCGTGGTGTGGGGCGTTCCAAGGGGCGTTACGACCGCGGCGTGGGCGAGGTGCAGGACCTGATTGCCGTGGTGGGCTGGCTACGGGAGCGATACCCGGATTTGCCCCTGTGGTTGGCCGGATTTTCGTTCGGCTCCTATGTCACGCTGAAGGCGCAGGCACAGCTCGATGCCACCCGTATTCTATTGGTCGCACCACCAATATCGATATTTGATTTTACCCAGCTGAGCCCACCGACGGTGCCGTGGATGGTGATACAGGGGGCCAAAGATGATGTCGTCTCACCCGAAAAAGTCAGCCTGTGGGTCGGGCGACAAAAGAATGCGGCGCAATATGTCTGGTTTGCAGACGCCGACCATTTTTTTCACGGCAAATTGTCTAAAATTCGTGCAGCGATTGACGAACATTGGGCCGAGCCGTAATCTCCTTACGGTTGTGTCGTAAAAAACCCTGGTCAGGGCTTGACACTAGGCGGCAGACTCATTAACATCCATCGGCTTTTTAGCGAGATTACAATCGGAGCATTGCGGTAATGAAAACTTTTAGCGCCAAACCGGCCGAGGTCACCCGTGACTGGTATGTCATTGATGCGGCAGGTAAAACCCTAGGCCGCATGGCGACAGAGATCGCCCGCCGTTTACGCGGTAAGCACAAACCAGAATATACCCCACACGTGGATACCGGCGATTATATCGTCGTGGTCAACGCAGAAAAAGTCCGTGTGAGTGGTAATAAGGGTGAGCGTAAAATCTATTATCGTCATACCGGTTATCCAGGCGGAATCAAGTCTACGACTTTCAACAAAATGCAGGCGACTAAGCCTGAGCGCATCGTTGAGCTGGCGGTCAAGGGCATGTTACCCAGGAATCCCCTGGGTCGTGCCATGTATCGCAAATTAAAGGTCTATACCGGCCCAGACCATCGCCATGAGGCACAGCAACCAAAACTATTGGATGTATAATTTACGCAGTCTACATTCGTAAAAAAATAAGTTAAGAACTGAAAAGACATTTAAACCGAGCGCGGTTAGCATAATTTCGCTGCGGAATTTTCTTATAATCGAGTAATATAACCATGACTGACGCACAACAATTTTACAGTACGGGACGCCGCAAGAGTTCGGCGGCGCGGGTCTTTTTACGCTCAGGTACCGGCAGCATTACGGTAAATCGACGACCCCTTGACGAATATTTTGGACGTGAGACCTCGCGCATGGTCGTACGCCAGCCACTTGGGCTGGTCGAATTAGATAATACCTTCGATATAGTCGTCACCGTAAAAGGTGGTGGCAATGGTGGGCAGGCCGGTGCGATTCGACATGGCATCACCCGCGCATTAATAGAATACGATGAGTCTCTGCGACCTGTATTGCGCAAGGCCGGCCTAGTCACTAGGGACGCGCGCGTAGTCGAACGGAAGAAAATCGGTCTACACAAGGCCCGTAAGCGTCCTCAATACTCGAAGCGTTAAGTTTTTTACTGTTATTACGACAATTGGTGGATGCGCTTCGCTTATCCACCCTACATCGCGACATCGAAGATCCCGTAGGGTGTATAAGCGAAGCACATCCACCTTGTATAAAGCACGTTACTCATCCGATTTTTTCTCCCACTTGGGGGATCGTCTAACGGCAGGACAGAGGACTCTGACTCCTCTAATCTAGGTTCGAATCCTAGTCCCCCAACCAATCTATTTTAACCCATTAGACGCTAAGTCATTGATTATTTCCTTTGTCTTTTTTCTGCGAATGGTTAAAAATTAAGCTTTCCCTGTATTTATGGAGGTATTCTCGGGTGATTTCGAGACAGCATGTTTAATTTTTAACCATTTCTGTTGTAAAAACACCACATTAGAGAAATTTTTGTAAAAAAGTCACAAGAAAGTGTTGCGATTTTACAAATTCCTGTTATAAATGTGTTGTCGAAGGACAACTATCTAACTGGGGAGTATTCCTAATGAATAAAAATTTAATAGCAGTAGCAATAACCGCCGCCATGATCGCACCTGCGACAGCCATGGCGGGGGCAACGTTTTATGGTCATGCACAGGTCGAAGTGACCAATATTAGTCATGAGCAGGAAAAGGAACAGGTTGGAGCCAGCGCAGTTTATGTTGACAAACCTACTATGGAAGTGGCAGATAACGCCCGTGGTCGTATCGGTATGAAGGCCAGCGAAGATCTGGGTAATGGTTGGAAGGGTTTGGCGGTATTTGAATTCCGCGCGGATACGTCTGATGGGTCAGCTAAAGACCCAGATGTTAATAATAACACTAAAATTCCTGGATTAGCGCTAACGCCTCGTGAGCATATGGTAGGTGTGAAAGGTGGTGCCGGTCAGTTTGAGCTAGGACGCTTGCGCTCGGCCTATAAATATACCGGTGGGGTCAAGTATGATTCCTTGGTCACTACCTCTATGGAGGCTCGTGGTAATGGCGGTATGTCTAAAGAGAAAGTTGGTGGGAAGAGCTTTGCTCAATTCGGCACGTCGTCTTTTATCAGCAACTCGATCGGTTATCGTAAAGGCTTTGGGCCGGTAAAATTGAGTTTTACCTATGGCCCCGAGACCGACGACGGTTCGTTGTCGGCGAGCTTGGCCTATAAAAAAGGCGGACTTGAGGTCTTTGGTGCGTATGTCGACGCCGGTGATCTGGGTTCCGCGACTAATAAGATAGATTATTCGTCCTATAAACTAGGTGGCAAGTTCAAGATGGGCAACCACACCTTCAAGCTGCAATACGAGGGGCTCACCACAGACAAGGATAACACAACAGAAGTTGCGGATGCGGATAAAAAACGTAGTCCGACCTACACGTTTCTGGGTTATGACCTGAAGATGGGCAAGAACGTATTTGTCTTCCAGTATGCGTTGTATGACTCTGACGGACAGATGAAGGCTGTTGACAATGGTGCTTCCGCTGCTGGTGCGCCTGTAGCCGCAGATCGTGATTATCTGGCTCTGGCTATCATTCACAATATGTCGAAGCAAACTCGCATCTTTGCCGGGTACAGAGATACTTCTACCGACTTTAATGGTGATGAAGCGGTTATCTCCGTCGGTGTTCGTAAGACCTTCAAGGGTGGCAGTTAAGTCGAATTCTTGATGTGAAGCTTAAGAGAAGCGGGGCCTAGCGCCCCGTTTTTTTGTGTCTTATTTTTAACCTCGCCATGTCCCCTCGATGAGCCCCTGCAAACAAATAGGCCGCAAATCTCAAGGTTTTTATCAACAAATTCGGCTTTTACTTTACCCCGCCCCTTATTCGCATTAACCTAG
>JBGMRO010000443.1:0-3978 GCA_048061555.1 Thiohalomonadales bacterium
CTTTTGAATAAGAAGAAAAATGATCGACACAATGGAAAACAGAGCCCGAAGCCATTTCGTCCTGGCGTTATGACTTAGTTTGGCCGGTAGCGTTACGAAACGAGTTTTTCCGAACGGTGATCACTAAAATTTCCTAAATTTTCGCTTTATTTTCTTTGAAAAAATGGGAAGTCAAAAACAGCGTAACTTATTGTCTATTTAAATAAATCAAGAATTTCAATGAAACAATAGTACGGTTTGTTGGGTTTTACCCTAGGCAGAAGCGAAACAATGCACGCAAACCATACAGACCGTGGTTAGGTTGGGATCACCGCTACCGCGCCTTGTTTCCGATGTACTATTCTAATCGGATGCATATAGGGTCTAACCCAACTAACCGCACATTCGCGGGTTAAGAAACTGGTAAAAATTCGATTTATGTCTGTTTTTATAGCATATTTCTCGATTTAATTATGCCCAAAAATACGCGCAATCATGGCCGAACCCCTAAAACCACTTTGTGTCGGCTACCCCAAATTCACGCAAATCGCCGACATCAGATTTTCACATGAAAATAATTCCCGGTGGTATTCAGGTTTTCATGCCCGGCAAATTTTTGCACATATAATAACTCCTTTTTCTCACGTTCCACCAGATGGGTGATTCGTGTATGGCGTAGGGCATGTGGACTAAAGTGCTGCCATTCGTCCTCGTAGGCAATGGTTCGCATCGTTATATTATCATAGAGATTACCCATCACGTCTTTTTCAATAAACTGTTTAAACAAACGCTGCCAGTTCGATGGGGTAACGGCCTGCGCATTGATGTGGCAACCTGCATGGGGGCCTCGCGTCTTGATGATCACGGGTCGAACGGCCGGCAGCAGTGGCAAAGGCTCCCGTTGAGGTTGCTCCGGTAATTTCAAGAAAGACCGATACCGCCACAAGGTCTCCATCGCGACCGCATCCAACGTTAGATTGCGTGCCCGTCGACCTTTACCAATGATATGTAGACGCCAATCGTTCTGACTCGGCTTAATCGCCTGGTGGCTATGATGCGCCATCTCGTTGATCCGCAGGCCCATGGCGTATTGAAACAAGATACAAAAGCGCAGGCGTTCCTTTCTATTCCGTTGCCCGGGTGTTTTCGCGGGCAGCGTTGTCAAGGTATCTAGCATCGCATCCCACTGAAGATCACTAAAGTGCCTGGCGACATCCAGGGCACTTTTATTGCGCACGCTCAAGGACTTCACCATCAAGGCCGGGTTGTAGGGCAGCAGATTTTTATCGTGCAGATGACGGACAAAGCCACGAATGATGTCCAAATAATGGTCGGTGGTTTCTTCCGAGTTGGGATTAAATGTGACCAGACAATGGTTCTGCAACGTTACCGGTGGATCCATCAAGACCTGTTGGTAATCCAGCAAGGCCCATTCGTCGATCACGCTGACACCCGTCACCTGCATCCAAATCAAAAATTTTTCCAACTGGGTTACGTAGGCGCGCTGGGTATTCTCCGAGCGCTGGGACTTCAGGCGGATGAAATTGGCGACTTCAAATTGCTCGTTATGACAGAGGTGTTCATAGCAGCCGGCTTTCAGCGGCATGGTCAATGTGATCGTACGTCCCTGGTCACGGCGCAAGGTGACTTTTTTTGAATTGGAGGTCGTGGGTAGGGTATCGCCTGTGGTCATTATGTAACCTTGTTGTCTCGGTGCGGTTGTTTTGGCAAAAAAAATGGCGGTGTCGATAGTATAGCATTATTGGCTATGAATACGTGTGCTAAGGGTTCTTATCACACGTATACGATACTTACGCGATTAATATGTACCGTAACCGGTACACGGTACACTGGTACTATTATTACAAATAGGCTATTATTGGGTTTCCTGCGGATGTTTTGAGGCCGCAATCGAACACCCAAATCGAGTATCTCTATAAGGAAGGAGCACGACCATGGCGACCAAACCCACATTCACCGACGAAGAACTCACCGTTCTGAAAGATCCCTACACCAGTAATTGGTTACGCAAACAAATCCAAACCCTGCACGGTGAAGAACCCAAGGCCTCCGCCCGCGACGCTGAGGTCCTGGCCCATCTCCAAGCGGCGCGTTGCCTGCGTGACGGCATCGCGCGACGCAGTCAATGACTACGGTCATTGGCCGCAAGCCAATAGCGAGCGGTATTTAAGGAGACATAATGATGTCAGCGGATAATCAAAACGCGGGGTGGGGTGGTTTGACCAACCTCAATCGTATGGAACAAATCTTCGACGCCTGTCGGGTCATCGACGCCAGTGCGGCCAACGATGACGACACCCGTTTGAACCGCAGCAACGTGCGCCAGATCGTCGGCTACTCGGATCGTGACATCCAACCGGTGATCAACTTGTTCAAACGTCGCCAGGCCATCCGAGAACAAATGCCGGACAACACCGATATCTTCATGGAGGTCTTGGTGCGTGAAGTGGGCAAGCAGTTTCAGCGCTTCAAACAACAGTTCGATGACTTAGCCGAGGCCGAACAGGCCGCCTTCGTCGAAACCAGCGAAGGCCTGTCCGAACAACTACAGGAACAAGATCAGGAGATGGCGGCACTCTCCAAGGATATAACGGCGTTGAATACTGAGGTCGGTGATCTCAAAAAACAGCTGGACTTAAAATCAGCACAGATCACGATGTTGGAAACCGCCGCTGTAGCGGATCAAGAACAACTGTCGCTGAAGCGGCAAGAAAACGATCAACTACGTACCATCAATATCGAACTCAAAGAACGCTTGCAAACCACACAGGCCGCGCATGACAGCTCCTTGGCCGCGGTTAAGGAAGACACGGTTGTTATGAACGCTACCCTGGAAAAGCGCCATGATAAAGAGTTGGATCGACTCAATACCTTGCTCGGTAATGAGCGGGGTGAGTGGCAGCGTGACAAGCGGACCTTAGAGAAAGACCGCGACACCCTGCAACAAACGTTGAGCGAGACGCAACGAAAATTGGCGGCGAATGCACTAAACATTACCGCCTTGAACCAGGATGCTAAGTTGACCGCGGTGACACTGCAGGCCACGACACAGCAACTCGAACAGGTCGAGCAGGATCTCAAGCAACGCGACGGTGTCGAGCAGCAACTAACGTTGACCAAGGCCCAGCTGGTGTCTGTGTCCCGTGAAAATACCCTGCTGACATCACGCAATGCCGAACTGACCGCTCTGCAGCAGGACCTTAAAACCCTGCAGTCGACGATGACCGCCTTGCAAAAACACGTTTTGCCAAAAAAGCATAAGAAAGAGTAGGGGGAGGGAGTTCAGTTTATGGACGGCAGCGACGTTTTATTGTTTTTTTTTGCCTGTGTTTGTCATCTATTTCATATTGACTCAGTCTAGAAGTTCGCATGCTGCAATATCGTTGGGAAAAATACAAAAAATAACCGTTATTTTTTGACTATTCTACACTACTCTACACTATAATTTATTTGGTGAGCTTGAACTCTTGAGAGTAGGGGGAGGCATCCGGCACGGACGACCGGACAAGTGGAGCGCGAATTGGTTAATATCAGAGAGGCACTTGAAAAATAATGCTTTGTAAAATATAAAAAAACGCGGCTATAGTTTAGTCAATCAACTAGCGTTACAACGACTCTAATATCATTTTATTTCTTCTAATGGGATACTGGGGCCTTAGCCACCAAATGTTACATGGCTCCGCATAGAGGCCTATACTTAGGGTATTAATCCTTGAGTAAGAGCAGGAGCAATGTTTTCATCCCCACCTAGGCAACGATTGAGTAATTGAGTGACTCGACCGGGACTAATATTGTTGTTTAAATCTGCCACAACCTTAAGCGGCGAACCATCTAGGACACCAGCCAGCATCCTTTGATTACGAAAAAATTATTTTCTACGTTCTACCGGAACTACATCGACTGCAATCACTGGCCAACATTCAAATTGCCATAGGGTAGGTTGTTGAACGAGTCTTTTTCGCCAGGTTAATCGCATAG
>JBGMRO010000444.1:0-3975 GCA_048061555.1 Thiohalomonadales bacterium
TCCAGAACATACTCGCTGGCGATATTTCAATAGACCTTCTAATCCGAAACCAAATATTGTGGTTTTAATTTCTTCCATATAGGTAGGGCTAACCGTATTAATACGGTGTGAATAGACGATACCGCCCTTGATAAAGGAAAATTGCCCATGAAACTCCAAACCGGAACTTTGCCATAAATCACTGGGTAGTCCCAAGGAAACAAAAGTGCTGTGAGAATAGAGGCCTTGGTAAGCGAGATTATGGATGCTAAATAATGTGGCTGGGCGAATGGTCTCTTTCTGAAGAAATGCCGGTGCCAACCCGGTTTGCCAGTCATTACAGTGTAAGATGTCTGGACGCCAGTTTATATTAGCATTATCGGTCGCAAGAGCCTGAATCGCCCTACAAAATAGATAAAACCGCTCGGCATTGTCGGGCCACGGTGAACCGTTGGGGTTTATGTATGGATTTCCCGGTCGATCAAAGGCTGCCGCGTAGTTAACGAGCAACACCTTTATTTCAGTGCCGGGTAGTTTACATTCTAATATTTCTATTTCGCCGACGATTCCTGGCACAGAAAATTTTGACAATGTATTTTTTACGGTGACCTGTTGCATGATCTGCTGATAGGCCGGTAAAACGAGTCTGACTTGATGTCCAAGTTTGCTCAAAGCGATAGGGAGACCTGCGGACACATCCGCCAGGCCGCCGGTCTTAATTAGCGGGTGAACTTCGCTGGTAGCAAATAAAATTTTAAGCATGTTCTTATAAACGAATTTACATCGTGCTCGTTTTTTAGGATTCCCGTTGTAGTACAATCGTCGATAATGGTGGAAGCGTCAGATTGATGCTATGTGTGCCGGGTTGCCAGTGGTTTTCCTGGCTGACTATCGCGCCTAAATTACCCATGTTACTGCCGTGATAATATTCAGAATCTGAATTTAAAATTTCTTTGTATTGGCCGGGAATGGGTACACGAATGGTATACGTGTGTCTGGGCTTTGGGGTGAAATTATGTATGACCAGTAAAAATTCATTGTCTCGTTGGCGCATGTAAGAAATTACAGATTGTTCGGCGTCGTTGCAATCTATCCATTCGAACCCAGTATGGTCAAAGTCATAATAATACAACGCGCTATGTGTGCGATATAGATTATTTAGGTCGCGAACTAGGCGTTGCACACCTTGATGTAGCGGATAATCCAGCACATACCATTCGACTTGTTGGTCAAAGTCCCATTCGGACCCTTGGGCAATGTCATTGCCCATAAATAATATTTTTTTGCCCGGGTAAGTGAACATATAACTATAAAGCAGACGTAGATTGGCAAATTTTTGCCATTCATCTCCTGGCATTTTATTGAGCATGGAGCTTTTTCCGTGTACGACTTCATCGTGCGAAAAGGGTAAGACGAAGTTTTCAGTAAAAGCATATAGTAGGCCAAAGGTCAATTGGTCGTGATGATAGTGTCGATGAACCGGGTCTTTGGAAAAGTATACCAGGGTATCGTGCATCCAGCCCATGTTCCATTTCATGCTGAACCCAAGACCGCCGACATACACTGGACGCGTGACTTGGGGCCAAGATGTAGATTCCTCGGCAATCACTAGACTGCCAGGAAATCGTTCGTGTATCACGGTATTTAGTTCACGAATAAATTCAATGGCCTCAAGGTTTTCATTACCACCATAGATATTTGCCTCCCAGTCACCTTCTTCACGCGAGTAGTCCAGGTATAACATCGATGCGACAGCGTCAACGCGTAGTCCGTCGATGTGAAACTCTTCCATCCAAAATACCGCGCTAGAGAGTAGAAAATTTCGGACTTCATTGCGACCGTAATTATAAATATGTGTACCCCAGTCCCGATGTTCGCCCTTACGTGGGTCTTCGTGTTCATACAAGGCGCTACCATCGAATCTTGCCAGTGCGTGGCCGTCTTTCGGAAAGTGGGCCGGCACCCAGTCTAGTAATACGCTAATATCATTTTGATGACAAAAATCGACAAAATAGCGAAATTCGTCTGGGCTGCCAAAACGGCTGGTAGGCGTAAAATAACCGGTTGTTTGATAACCCCAGGAAGCATCTAATGGGTGTTCTGTCACCGGCAGTAATTGAATATGACTGTAACCCATTTGCTTGACGTAGCCGACTAATTCTTTAGCAAGCTCGTGATAATTTAGAAATTCGTTGTCCCGATTTCGTCGCCAAGAGCCCAAGTGAACTTCATAAACGGACATGGGTTCATGTAGCCAGTCGGCTTGTTGCCGTCGATCGATCCAGTCGGCATCGTGCCAGCTATAGGTTGTTTGAGATTTGATCAGAGAGGCCGTTTTTGGGCGTAGTTCAGATCCTTGCGCGTACGGGTCGGCCTTTTCAAATAAATCACCGTGCTGGCTGCGAATTTCGTATTTATAGGCTATCTCTGCGGGTAAGTGTGGAATGAATATTTCCCAAATACCGCTAATGCCTCGGTTACGCATGGGGTAGCGCCTACCGTCCCAGTGATTAAAATCGCCTATGACGCTTACTCGAGACGCATTGGGCGCCCAAATAGCGAAGGTTACCCCGCTAATCCCGTCTATACTTCTTATATGGGCGCCAAGATGGTTATAGATATGTAGATGTTTACCTTGTTGGAATAGTCCGATATCGAATTCGGGAATGAGTGTGGTAAAGCTGTACGGATCGATCGACTGGTGGTGGCGATTGGACGAATCGATCCATTCTACTAAATAATGGTGTGGTAGTTCCAGCTTTGCCGGTACGCGCCATTCGAACAGGTCACTGTTGAATAGTCGTTTCATGGGCTGGTCGGGGTCTAAAATCCAAACTTTTTTTGCAAATGGGATGTGGACACGAATGTAGGTGTGGTCTGCCGCTTGGTGTAGTCCTAACACCGAAAATGGATCGCTTTGGGTCGCATCTAAAATCGCTTGAAGATTTGTTGGAATATTGCCGTCTGTATGGACGTTTACTGATTTGTTGGGCGTCTTCATAGGTGTGTTGTTACGTATTAGTTGAATTAAATATAATAACGAGTGACTTTCTTTATCCCCAAAAAGGTTTTTTCCTCACAGGTGCTTCAATATTATAAAGCTATGGTAACAAGGATCTTAATAGTGAGTACAGGACTAAAAAAAGAATGTTGTTTTGTGTATAGTCGCTATTATCTATATACTATTTCTTATTGATAGTCGTTTTCTCTTTATTAAGGTTCTTTATTAAGATTTTTCACTAAGGCAATGCATTAAGATAAAGTGTTTCACTGACTGCTGTAAAGCAAAAATTTTTATAATTTATGGTCTACCTACTATTTATTGTTTCTAATACTCAGGTTTCACGAACTTAAGGTTATCCTCGATAATAAGTTTAGCAGGCTCAAGGGTTGATGGAAGCTTTTACTTCCTTAAAAATGACGGATATTTAATAAAAAAATCAATATTTCTTATCCGGGACGGCGTAGAGTCACAACATTATTAAAAAAAGTCCTGGTGAAAAGATTATGTATAGCATTACGATGAGGGAAAGGGCATGACAGAATCAAATTCTCCCCGTTATATAACGAATTTAACTCGGCGTACGCTCGCCCTAGTGATGGCCGGCGGGCGAGGTTCACGATTAAAAAATATGACCGACTGGAGGGCTAAACCTGCGGTTCCCTTCGGGGGTAAATTCCGCATAATCGATTTTACTCTGTCTAATTGCATCAATTCCGGGATCAAGAAAATTGGTTTGATTACCCAATATAAAGCGCATTCCTTAATCAAGCATGTGCAGCAGGGCTGGTCCTTCTTGCGGGCTGAACTTGGGGAGTTTGTGGAAATTTTACCGGCACAGCAAAGGATTCAGGAAAGCTGGTACGCCGGTACGGCAGATGCTATTTACCAAAATTTGGATATAATTCGTATGCATAAACCTGAATATATCCTGATCTTGGCGGGTGATCACATCTACAAAATGGACTACGGACCGATGATTGCGCATCATGTTG
>JBGMRO010000445.1:0-1864 GCA_048061555.1 Thiohalomonadales bacterium
ATACCTATATTGACATATGTAACATTTATTGTTACATTATTAGAGGGCTAGAAATATGTCCATTTTTGAGGGGTCGTTTAAGGACAAGGCTATTCGGAAGTTTTACTATAAAGGCGTTAAAGGGAAACTACCTGTAGAAAATACAGATAAACTTCAAGATATATTGGATTATATTGACACAATACAAGCGTTACCACCAAGTCCGATGCTTTATAGGGCGCATAAGCATAAAGGGGCAGGAAAAGGAACTTGGTCGTTTGATATAACTGGAAACATGCGTGTTTTATGTGAATTTGATAAAGATATTGACCCTATAAATATAAGAATTGAAGATCCACACTAAGGAATAATAAAACATGAGTAAAAAGATATACACAAAACCGGAGCGTATTCCCTCTCACGCAGGAAGAATACTAAAATCAGGTTTTATAGATCAATATGAGCTACGCATTGAAACCGTTGCTGATCTTCTTGGTATAACCAGAGTTCATTTATCTCGTATAATCAATGCGCATTCACCTGTAACCCCTGATATTGCTATAAAACTTGAAATATTAACCAAAACACCAGCCTCGCAATGGATGGCTATACAAGCAAAATATGATGCTTATGTGATGGAGCAAAAAAAGGAATTTATAAAATACAAAGAAACATTGAATAATTGGGTTACAAATTCGTTACCTATGCAGCCAGAAAAACGACGTACAGATAAAAAAACCCAAAGATTAGTTACTAAAGCAGCCGATATTGCAAAACAGCTAGGTAAGAAAAAGAAAGCTGCATAAGCTATCTAACGCTGGATTAGAGATTACATCTGCAACCATGCCTCGTTACCACGCGCTTGCGTGGTAACGCATACAGCAGTATGGATAAACCACGGAGGACCGTGGGAACCAGAAAAAAGAGGACTGGAAGGCTTGTGATTATATTCGCCTTGATCACAAATTAACTTGTGCTACTTTAGTTAGGAGTAGTTAGGTATGCTTAATGCTACGTTAAGTTAGTCAGGATTATCAGAATGTTAGCAAAACAAGATCTGCGTACCCTACAGGAAGCGGGAATCAAGGACATAGAAAGCCTAGCAGCGGCGGCTGCCGACTTCCTTCGTTCACACCCGATTAATTCCCCACATCCCATGCCTAATGCACTGTCAGAGCAGGAAGAATCTTTCCTGGAGCTGGGCGGGGCGGTTGGGATTGGAAGTTATAATCGCGAATGTGCGGCGGAAAATGTGACAGCAGTCGCGGGCGAATTTGCCCAGATGGTATCTACCGCTTATACGCAGAGTGAAGCGGCAAAAATATTGGGTGTCAGTACCAGTCGTATTCGTCAACGAATCGATACCGGAACTTTATATGCAATTCATTGTTCGCTTGGGCGAGTGTGTCCTCGGTTCAGTTTGTCAACAATGATACATTACCGGGGCTTGACGTTGTCCTCACAGCGATAAGTCACAGTGCCCACCCAGTAGCGGTACAACGATTTTTTCTGTCTAGCAACCCGGATCTGGAATCATCAGAACTGGGTTATGCATTATCACCTAGAGACTGGTTGCTTACGGGACATGTGGCCGAGCCTGTTGTTTTACTAGCGCAAGAGTTGTAATGCCGAAGTTTCCGGAACCACCCGATGAAACTGTATTAAGCCAGATCCCGCCCGTAACTGAAACCCTACCGATCGGAACCGTTGTATCCCGTATATTCTTCGCGGGCGGAACTCATGCCACAAAATGGGATGTGTTTCGGTATTTCGGTCCGACCGCGAGCCGCTTTGATCACCATTTATTCGATACCCAGGGTGATTCTCATGTGCAAAATCGAGGGATTATGTATTTGGCTACCGGCCCGGAATCCATTCCCACCTG
>JBGMRO010000445.1:1964-3965 GCA_048061555.1 Thiohalomonadales bacterium
AAAACCTCTATTCCATCGTGAGCTTAAAGATCCAGCGATGGAAAATATATTGAACGAGACGGCAAAAAAGATCAATTACCGGCTTGTGTAAGTTCGCGCCGAAATTCAGGTCTGAATTTTTTGGGCGACATATCCGTTATTTTAATCGTCTTGCAATCGTTAAAGAGTGAAAATTGTACGAGTTTCTTGGTGAATAGTGCAATAAATTTGTCATCTGGGATAAAGTTTTTTCGAATATGTAGGAAAATAACTTCTAATCGTTTTTCATTGCGGTGGGCTTTACAATCAATGCTGCCTACGATTTTGTCCTTATATAAGAGAGGAAGACAAAAATATCCATATTGACGTTTTGGTTTTGGTAAATAACACTCCAGGCGATAATCAAAATCAAATAGATCATTAATTCGTTCCCGGTGTATAAGGAAATTGTCAAAGGGCGATAATATATGCATATTAGATGATGGAATTGTTATTTTTTTATTCAGCATTATTTTGGAAGTAAAAAATTTATGGTTACTGGAACCCCCTAATTCGCATAATTCCTCAGATTCAAGCTTTTGTGATATAACTTTTTGTATTGATTGACGCAAGGCCGCGCCGGAGCGTAAATGAGAAATGTGTTTTATGGTGGCAAAGCCGTGGGCGCTAATTGTCGAATCCACCAAATATCGCGCATAGTCTAATATGTCGGGTTCTCGTGTATCTGTTTTACTAGGCAAAACACGTTCGGTAATGTCATAAATTTTTTCCATACCGTTTCTACCACATATCATTAAGTCTCCCTGCATAAATAACTTTTCCAGTGCTAATTTAGCAGGTTTCCAATTCCACCAACTACCTTTTTGGTTTCGACTAGACTTGAAGTCTCTGGCTTTAAGTGGGCCTTCCTGCCTGATACGCTCGTAAATAATATTTTCTAATTTTTTGTCAACGCCTAAGAAGTGGCCCGACTCTCCGCGCTTTATTGAGGACATTTTTGGTAATGCATAGCGGTAATCGCGCATAGGTAGATATGACGCAGCGTGCGACCAATATTCGAAAATTAGACCGTCTTTTACTAGTTGCTGTAAATGCGAGGGTGTATATTTAGGAAATCTTGACCACAACGTATGGTGGTGCGCCCGCTCTACTATTGATAGGGTATCTATTTGAATGTATCGTAGCTTTTCAAATATTTGCTTGCCACTGTTATTGTCATTTCCAAATGGCGTTTTGCTGTTGAGACCTTGAGAATGTAACGCGATTTTTTGTAGTTGTTTAAGCATAATGAAAATTTGAGTTGGTGTCTTTATATAGGCTAGTTAGTGTCCGTTCAGAAACTGGGGTATTTCTCCAATATCTGCGTTACGCATATTTTTTTAGTGAAGGTCGCTTTTGATTTAGCTTACTTTGGTTTTCTTTTTAGAGAAATCCCATTGCTTTTCACAGTAATTGATATAGTGATCTGTATTATCCAGGAATTATTGGCAAAGATATACACTGTGAGGTGTGCGTAGTGGCGTCTGACTTTGGTTCGCATGGTGCGTAGTTAGCGCTCATCCAATCAGGATGCCGCATATAAATGTTGACAAATAAGAATACAATAGGTAATATTGCCAATCATTTTATAAAAATATGTTGACATATATCTATAATGCAAACAGGAGGTAGTATGGGCTGTTCAATTAATGGTATTAAATTCGATAAAAGTAGTCTGGATGCGCTGCACGAAATCGATCAACTAACGAATCTCAGTGCGTTATTGACAGGGGTGTTAGCTGGCGGCAGTATTTTCAGTATTTTTGCTGGGGCAAAAGCAGGGATTGCGGCGGACAATATTCGAAAAACAGATTTCGCCCTCTTAGCGAACGCAATACGTTCAGTACCCAATATATACAAAAAGCGTGTTAGTGAGATTGCTCAGTGGCAGTATATGAGACATTATGGTAATGAGCGAGAATTTTGGAAGGCGGCGATTGATGGTTGCTAATATACGAAAAGGTTTATTCGCTATTACATTAC
>JBGMRO010000446.1:0-3953 GCA_048061555.1 Thiohalomonadales bacterium
AGTGCCTTCTCTACTGCTTGTATTTTAAACGATTGTGTGAATCTTGATCGCATTTTCCACCTCAATTAAAAAATTAGAGGCGACAACTATCCTGACACAGGGGGCTCACCACTAGTAATTTTAAAAGCTTCGCATTTGATTGCATCGAAGGCCATTCTATATTACTGGGTTGAACGCATCGTTTTTGATAGTAAAGCTATAGCGATTATCTTTAAATACTACCTCCTTGATGTATATCCAAGGAACATTGTGTATCGTGGTTTGCATATTTCTATAATTAATAAGAGTCTTGCTTGGTAGTTTTGGGTCGTAGGAGAGATGATCGATAGTTGTGATATGTAAATTATGTTATCATCTAATGAGTGTGCAAATGCCGTTACTTTTAGCAGGGTATGTTCTGCAGTAACGTTATATAAAGCATGATGTATGCTTTGTTGTTGCTAGGCATTAAGCGTGTTGAGGAGGAGTGAAAAATATAATTAGGCTGTGCTTGAATCGGGTGTTCGACCAATTTTTTGCCAAATAATTGTTGTTACGTGAATAGTTACCAATTCGGTATTGTCGCATGGTAAGTATATTGTAAACTAATTCTGATGAAATTCGTGATTTGTATAGGTTATTAAATTGCTATAAGAATATATTCGTAATAGGATGTCTGTACATATAGAAATTACGAAACCCATTATGTAATGTTTAAGCAGTCGGGAGAGGCATATGTATTATGCGCGAACATTTTGTTTGGGCTTGCTTGTTTTTATTGGGCAATCACTTCTTTATCCCCCATTCGTGTTAGCGGCAAAATTATCGTTACCTTCGGGTGATCTGATCGCTCCGGAAGTAACGCATGAGGTAATTTCGGAGAAATTTACTTCAGGGGTGAGCGCGCAAATTAAAGCCACAGTTACGGATAATGTGGGCGTTAATTCAGTAATTCTATTTTATCGGACTATGGGTTCGACAGCATACAAAAGAATTGCCATGATCAAAGGAGATGATTCTGATTCTTATCTCGTTCGTTTGGGCTACGATGAAGTACAGGAACCTGGAATAGAATATTATATCCAAGCAGCGGATCTGGCAGGTAATACTCTATTGTATGGTTATTCTTTTTCCCCCCTAGTTGTGGGTGTGGCGCCTGTGTCAGTGCCTGAGTCTTCTACTACGGCTGCGGCAGAGTCAGAGACACCAGTAGATCTCGTCGCTCAGCAAGATAAACCGATGAAAAAGAGCACTAAAAAATGGCTCTGGATTGGTTTGGGGGTGTTGGCAGCGGGAGCCATTATCGCAAGTAACAACGGCTCCGATGATCCAGAGGCTGGTAAGACAGAATCTGGGGCAATAACTATTACGGGCCCGCCTCCGTAAGTACTAATTTAGTCGGCATTGCACAAGTGAAATATATCAAGGGTAATATCAAGGTGCGGGAACGATGGCAAGTAAAAGAAAGAATATGCGAAAATTAGTTTTCACTCTTATTTTCGGTTTACCGTTATTCTTGGCTAGCTGTACGGACTCATCAAGTACAAATCCAAATCAAGCTTCCCATGACGGAAAAGACCTTAGTGTCAGTTTATCCATTCCTAGTTATCTAGCCGCCGGGTTGATTAAAAATCTAGACCTTAAGGCCAAGGCGATATTAAACGATGCCCCCCCCTATATCCTAAACGTGAATGCAGATAATACGATTAGCGGAACGCTATCTAATATATCACCGGGAAATTATCAATTAAAGGTAATTTATTTTGTGAATGTCGCCTCTATTGATACAAGTTTAGCAATCTATACGACCAATGTGGTGGTTGTAAAGGGACAAACCACCGATGTGGTTATCAGTAATGCGGGACTCAATAGAGGTATGGACGATGATGTTGATGGTTATACCAATCTTGCAGAGGTCAAAATAGGAACCAATCCACATAATAGTGCCGATAGACCAGTGGGTGAATCTCCATTGTTTACGCTGGCGTCGGGTTCTGTTGGTGAAGTTTCTTCAAATAGTTTTAGCAGTAAGTTTAGTTTGGGTGAGGCTATCAACGGCGTGGCGACCAGTACAAATTTTTCAATTATTTCGGGTTCTATTGAACCTGAATGAACGATGATATGTTTCGATTCCATTGAATTACAAATTGTATAAAATATTCTATATAAAATTTCGTCGGAAGAAAACTCTATTTTGGAGAGGTGAGTGATGAATAAGAGCAAAGGTAGAAATCTGTTGTTGGCATTTTTGTTATTTCTGCCTATATTCAACGGGCATGCTGCAGTTCCATTGTTGGTTAATTATCAAGGAACGGTAAAGGATGCTACAGGAGCGGCAATAAACGCAGATGGTTATTTTAAGTTTGCGATAGTTGATCAAGCGGGAACTGTCGCAAGCTGGGTAAATAACGGAACCTTGCTCAATGGGTCGGAGCCACCGAATGCCGTTATCACGCCTGTTACCAATGGACGTTTTTTGATTAAACTTGGAGACAATACTAATCTGTCAAATATGGAGGCCTTGACTGAGTCTGTATTCGCTAATTCGCCGTTATATTTAAGAGTTTGGTTTAGTCTGTCGGAAACGGGCCCCTATGAATTGTTTACCCCTGATACTCAAATCGTTAGTACTGGATTCGCTGTTAAAGCCGCAAATGCTGATCGAGCCGTTATAGCAGACCAAGTTGCCAATATTGATGCTACCCAAATTCAGTCGCGGGTTACTGATAATTGTTCCGGCGGCGATACGATAAGTGCCATTAATCAAGATGGTACGGTTGTTTGTGAGGTCGATGATGGTGAAGTTTATAGCGCTGGAAATGGAATAAGCATAGTTTCGGGGGCCATAGCTATTGCGGTTGGTGGGGTAGGCAATGCGCAAATTTCTGATGTCGCTTGGGGAAAATTACAAGGTATACCAGCCGATATTGCTGATGGTGATAATGTTGGAATAATAGCTGAAACTGATCCTACGGTCCTGGCGTCAGTTAAAGATGGTGTAAGTTGGACTGAACTTACGGGCATTCCGGCTGGATTTTCTGACGACATTGATAATGGAATAACCAGCGAGTCGGACCCACAAGTCGGTACGCTTACAAATGGTAGGTGGTGCACAAGTAATGGTACTCTTGTAAATTGTACCAGCATTGCCCCTACCGGTCTCTGGTCTCTGAATACTAGCAACGTCTTCTACAACTCGAGAAATGTTGCAATCGGAACGAGTTTTCAGGTTAATTCAGCTATACTCCCAGCTAATGCTAGAGTACTAACTATATCAGCAGCGAGTGCTTCGCAAAATAAAAGTCCGGCAATAATTCAACTTAGAGGTTCGGATACGAATGATGCGGCAGGAACGATTGGAGCAATTGACTTTTTTAACATAGCGAATTCATCGAATTATCATATTGCAAAAATAGAGGCGGTCAGAAGAGATTTCAATCCAACATATACCGCAATAAAATTTCATACAAGGATAGGATCCATATTATCCTCAAAAATGATAATTACAGAAACTGGAAATGTTGGAATTGGGACTGAGTTTCCGGTTGGTAAATTGGATGTAAATGGTACTATTTATCAACGAGGTGGTGCATTACACGCCGACTATGTATTTGAACCGGAATACCAATTAGAATCTATTGAAGAGCACTCAGATTATATGTGGAGAGAGCGGCACCTAAAAGCTATTCCAGCAGCGAGTGTCGACGATAATGGATTAGAAGTGATTGAGGTAGGGAAGCACAGGAAGGGAATTGTTGAAGAACTAGAGAAGGCTCATATATACATAGAACAATTAAATCGAATTATAAAAAAGTTAGAAGAAAGGATAACTAATTTGGAGAATAGTTAGTGGAAAAAGGAACTTTGTGATGTTTTTGCCGCCATTATTTTTGCCTACGCCGTTCTTTCAAATCACTACCAAATACTCTTAGACAGCCACACCGCAAAACAATACAATCCCCATTAATAGCGCT
>JBGMRO010000447.1:0-3945 GCA_048061555.1 Thiohalomonadales bacterium
ATCGTCTTTATTGCAAGTATTATTATTCCGATTTTAAAAATGATGTCGCTAGCCTACTTATTGGTAACGGTACAGCGTCGATCCATAGTCAGGAAAAAACAACGTACGCGTCTATTTCGTATTATAGAAATTATTGGCCGTTGGTCCATGGTTGATGTATTTGTGGTGGCCTTGATGACGGCCTTGGTACATGTGGGTACGTTGGTAAACATTATTCCCGGGGTAGGTGCGCTCGCTTTTTCGTTAGTGGTAATACTCAGTATGCTGGCCGTTATGACGTTTGATCCAAGATCTATATGGGACCATTAGGGAGGCTCGCTAATGGCTGACATAGACAAAAGCGATTTATTGAATTTTCCGCAGGCGACTATTCATTCTCGCGATAAATTTTCTCCGATATGGATCCTACCGATTCTAGCCATGTTGGTAGCAAGTTGGTTGGTTTATAAAACGTACTCAGAAAAAGGGCCGACAATAACGGTTTCGTTTAAACAAGCCAGTGGTCTTGAGTCAAATAAAACTTTGGTTAAGTATCGAGACATTAGCGTAGGTAAAGTAAATGCCGTTAATTTTTCAGATGACCTTTCACATATCAAAGTAACCCTACAAATGCATTCAGGTGTCGACGATTGGCTGACAGAATCTGCACGGTTTTGGGTCGTCAAACCGCGCTTAGACGCCTCTGGAATCAGTGGCCTTGAGACACTTATGAGTGGTGCCTACATCGAACTCGATCCAGGCAAACCAGGAGAATCTAAGGTTACTTCGGAATTTATCGGCCTAGAGGAACCGCCCGGTATTGAGTCTGATGTTGCCGGTACCCGGTATAGGCTCATGGCTGCCAAGCTCGGCTCTGTTTCTACCGGTTCAGTGGTACTCTATCGCCAGACCGTAGTAGGTAAGGTCATCCATACTCGCTTAACCAACGATCATCGCAATGTGGAGGTCGATATCTTTATCAATTCCCCTCATGATAGTTTTGTCAAACCCTATAGTAATTTCTGGAATGTCTCGGGTGTAAAAGTCGACGTGGGTACGAACGGCGTAAAACTAAACGTAGAGTCACTTTCTTCTTTGCTAATGGGTGGCATAGCATTTGAAACGCCAATACATTTTTCCGATACGGATCAAGCTGCGTCGGGTACGGTATTTACTCTGAATCAAGATAATGAGCAATTGGCGAACAAACTGGTCTCCGCGGGTTTACCCTATCTATTGTATTTTGAAGACACCGTGCACGGTTTATCGTCAGGGGCAACTGTAGAATTTCGAGGTATTCGTATAGGCACTGTCACACAAATTTCCATGGATACAGAAGTTGAGCAAGACACTGTCCGAATTCCCGTATTGATAGAAATCGAACCGATGAGAATCCCGCAGTTTCGTTATCTGGCTGAGGGTATAGAGACGCGTTTTAATAATATAGAAAAAATGGTTGCCCGTTTGGTTAAAAAGGGATTACGGGCGCGTTTACAAACGAGTAACTTGATAAGCGGACAGCTGTATGTCGAACTGGGTATGTTTGACCAACCCGGAAAGTCGTCGCTTGAAAAAGAGGGCGTTTTTTCCGTGATACCTACCACGCGCGGCACCTTAAATAATGTCGAAGAACGCATCAGTCTATTATTGGCAAAGGTAGAAAAATTACCGCTAGAGGCCATAGGGAAAAATCTACAAAACACGACTCAGGGCTTGGACGATTTAATAAATCGAGCAGGCCTAAATACCTCGGTTAAAAAATTAAATAAGACACTAGATGAAATCGATAAACTCATGACGGAACTTAATAGTAATACTGTACCTTTGTTCCGGGCCGGTCAGGATACACTCAATCAAGCAACGGCGACCTTGGCCGTATTTGAAAGTATTGGCTCAGAAAACGGTCCATTGGGTACGCAACTGGCAAATACGCTAGAAGAATTATCATCGGCGGCACGTTCTATACGAATAATGGCAGAGTACCTTGAAAGGCATCCTGAGGCCTTGTTGAAGGGGAAGGCGGGTGGTAATTAAATGAATATACTCTAGTGGTAAAAATCATGAAACGATTGATATTTTTTGTTTTCACTGGCTCAGTTTTGATTGGCTGTATCGGCGGCGTATCATCGCCAACACAGTTTTATTCACTCGATAGCGATTACTACATCAAGGGCCTCACTGAGCAAAAACCAGCAAATCGTATTTCTATTGGATTGGGGCCTATAAGTTTACCCGATAGCCTCAATCGTCCACAAATCGTCACCCGTGAATACAAGTACAAAATCAATATAGCGGAATTTAATCGATGGGCTGGTGATTTGAAAGATAATATGAAAAAACTATTGTTAGGAAACTTGATGCAAGGCTTGCAGACAAACCAAGTTTCACAGTATCCCTGGCCCAATCACGCAACTCCAGACTACCAGCTACGCATAGATATATTAGATTTCGTCGGCTTCCTTGGAGAGAAGGTCGAATTTAAGGGAACCTGGACCCTGATTAGTAGTGATAGAAATAAAGATGTGCAAATCTACAGTTTTTCTTTTACTGAAAAATTAGCCAATGACTCCTATGAGACTCTAGTGGCGTCTATGAGCAAGCTGGTGGTTTTGTTGGCGCAGCAGATTGTAGGCGTAATTAAAGCTGAAGAAAAAAAATAGTAAATAGCACCCGTCGATATAGGATTCCCCCCCCAATCTCTTCGTTCTGTCGATATGGACCAGAACGGCGATAATCGTCTACCGTACTAATTTTTTATTTCATCGATTAGCGCCGCGAGTCGGTTTACCTTCGTTGGGCTGAGTGAGACCAATATTTTTTCAGCGGTATAATCAAAGCTAACGCTTGCCTCTAGCAATATCTGTTCGCCGGTTTTGGTTAACTGGACGAGGCTAACACGTGCATCACGTGGATTGCTCTCTTTTTTAACTAGGTGGTTTTTTTCCATCGGATTTAGCAATCGAGTGACACCGGAGGCTGAAAGTCCAATTTGTTCTGCGAGATCAATTCGGCGCATACCTTTGTCGGTCATGCCATGTAGATGAAGCAAAACTAGATATTCAGAGTAGCTAATGCCGTGTACAAACAAGCATTGGTCGATTTGCCGAATGAGTTGGCTTTGCAGGCCGCATAAAGACAAGATGAGTTGTTTTGCTGACATATTGATACTTTATTAGTGTTTGATAGATCAAGTATATATGAAGTAATAATTTTATCAAGCACAATATTGGCTTAACTTATAACTATTTGTTATTTAATGAAAATATGCTGACATATTATTACCATTCTGGGCTTGTTTGATAGTTATGTAGATCAGTTTTAATCTGAAATATATCTCTCTCCTCAATACTATGCTATATTCAAGAACCTATATCTGCGCAAGTTATAAACTGTAAATGAAAAAATCGGTTGTCGTATATTTTGCCCATCTCGCGCTCGAACACTCTGTTATTAACCGAACCTTGATTAAGGCAATAAGGGGTATTCCAGGTTTGAATTTTCGCAATCTACTCGATCTCTATCCAGATTTTTTTATAGACATCGAGGTCGAGCAGAATATATTACGCGGTGCAGATCTTATTGTCTTTCAATCTCCGATCTATTGGTATTCTACACCCGCGATATTCAAGCATTTTATCGATACCGTATTGCTGCGTGGGTTCGCTTATGGTGAGGGTGGCACTGATTTAAAAAATAAGGATTTTTTACTGGCGGTGAGTACTGGCGCCCAACGAGAAGAGTATCACATAAATGGAATTCATCGGTACGCCTTCGATGAACTAATACGTCCACTTGAACAAACCGCACGCTTCTGTGGCATGAATTTTTTACCGCCCTTTATATTACATGGCGGGCATGATTTACCTCAGGATAGCATTTCTGATCACGCAGCTTCATATCGGCTGCTACTCGAAAATTATATTTCCAACAAACCCACCACTTAGGAGACGACATGGACGACCAAGG
>JBGMRO010000448.1:0-3940 GCA_048061555.1 Thiohalomonadales bacterium
ACTGTTATTCTATGTTGTTAGTAGAATTACAGTAACTTATCTTAAGATTTTGCCTCGATCTGAAGCTTTACCGGAACAGCCCGAGCAGTTACTAATTCAGTAATATGCTACATAATTACGGATTTTATAGCTTTGGGGTGAGTAGTTACAGTTATTCTAAATAACCAATACGTCATTATTCGAAACAACATGCCCTTTTTTCACGAATGTTAAGCTGTAATACAATATAACCGAGATTAAAAAAAACACACCATAGAAACAATGCATGTGGTCATTAAATGAAAATATAATATGACTTTTGGCCTCCAACGCCAAATAAAATTACCAGACCCGATATACTAGATCGAAAAATAACCCGATTTACCAGTTTTGGGCTGATATTACATAATTTAGGCAAACAATTTACGTAAAAATAAGTCTATTGTTGTTATAATTGGCCCTTAGCGGTGGTCGTTTTTTAAACAAAAAAAGATAATATACAAGCGATCTATACAGTGTTAGGTAAAACAATAGCAAAGAAATATACAATCACGGCCCAAGTCGGTGTTGGCGGGATGGGTTGTGTGTATCGTGCAAAACATAATGTACTTGGGCGCGAGAGCGCGCTTAAGGTTCTGCATGCACAATTAAACAGTGACAAGACCTTTATAGAACGCTTCATGCGAGAAGCGCGTGCTATGGCACGTCTTGACCACGATAATATTGTAAGAATCTACGACGTCTTCGAAGAAAATAGCGCACATTTTATCGCTATGGAATTGTTTGAAGGCCCATCTCTAAAAGCAGTCATTGAAGGTCACGGCAGGTTACCACTCGAACAATCGGTCTCTATCATTAGTCAATGCGCGCGTGGACTCGCTTATGCACATGCGCAGGGAATAGTGCACAGAGATATCAAACCTAGCAATATCATGCTCAATAGTAAAGGGCGCATAAAAATCACCGATTTTGGAATCGCGGCGGCGATGGATGATGCGGCTACCTTGACTAATACCGGGCAACTCGTTGGTACGCCTCGCTACATGTCTCCTGAGCAGGCAAAAAATGGGAATATCGATAGACGCAGCGACCTCTATTCCTTAGGTATTGTATTTTATGAGTTAGTGACCGGACGTACGCCTTTTGAGGGTGACTCTGGCGTCGCAATAATCGGCAAACTCGCTTACGAATCCACTGAGTTGGAACTAGACTTTCCGACAAATGTGCCCGACGATATGCGGGATCTTATCCGCAAAATGCTACTCCGTCATCAGGAAGAACGTATACAACACGCCACGCACTTAATGGCGGAATTGAACAAGCTATCTACCAAACCAGAAAATGTCGATAGTACCATGACATCCTCTTTAAGCTTGGTGCCGATTGAGGAAATCAACTCGAATAAAGCCGACTCTACGGTTGTTATGTCATCCGTTGCCGGGGCAAAAAATTCGAACGATAGCCGCGCGCCACAGAAGAAATCGCACAATGATCACTTAGATAGCAATTCTAATGAAAGTTTTAAATATAGTGCGCCCGAACAAGCTAACAAAAAAATTCTACCTATCATGGGTGCCGTGGCTATTGTAGTGCTATTAGCATCCCTAGGATTGTTTTTTATCAATGTAGACCAAGTGAATGATGATTCGGACCAGGTAGCTTCTACGTCTGACGCCAATAACAGTGCTCGGGAAAAATCTGTGCAACAAAATTTTTCCACATTGTTGGAGATAAAATCTGCAGTGGAGGTCGAGAAGAACAAGGCTTTAGCTGTCAATGCGGAAAAAATCGCGGGTAAAAAATTTGGAGATGCTAGCGACAAATTCCTTGTCGCAGAATCGGCGTTATCAGCGATTGAACGAAATATTAAAAATAAGAAATATATTGATGCACAATTATCTATCAATAGGGCGAAGAAGGTATTTGCGAATGCGTCTAGTTTATATAAGGAATCGATTGTAGATGCGACGAGCACGCTTTCTTCAGATAATTTTGAACAGCTGGCTAGTCTTAGAAAGAAAACACTTTTGGCGGGACGAAATATTAATCAGCTGAGGTTGACTAGTGCACAAAAAACGAAGCACAAACATGCGACTAAATTGTCGAAAAATGCCTCAGAACAGTATTTTCAAGCTAAACAAAACTTCGAAAGCGGAGCTTTTACGCAAAGCTCAAAGGTAAGGATGAAGCAGCAACTGAGTCGGGCCAGAAGCGATTTTTCCGAGGCCGCCAACATCTATGCCAATTTGTCCGATTTCGTACAAGCGCAAGATTCAATCGATAAAGCTTACGACCTACGTTCAAAATTGAGTCGTATTCAACTCCGGATAATGAGCAGTAAAGTTAAAGCAGATGAGGCAAAGGCCAGCTTGATGGCTGCAGAAGATTATCGAAAAACCAATTCGTTAAACGGACAATTGAGCGAGCGCGCAATGGAAGCCAAATATTTGTTGCGAAAAAAAGAATATCGAATAGCCAGCATTCAATTCGAAGAATTAATAGTACTGGGTAACCAAGTCATTAAAGGCTACGCGAAATCGGCAAAGGTTGCGAAGGAAAAAGCCACATATAAGCAGACTGAGACTATTGCAAAGAATCGTACTTCTGCTGTTTCTAAAGCACCGACGCCACAAAGTGACATGGTGAATGTCGAAAAGCTACTCAGCGATTTTAAGGTAGCCTATGAATCGCGAAACATTGAATTATTACAGTCTGTAGCAGAATTATCACCCAACCGGCTTGAGGCCGCTAAAGCGATATTCAATCAGTACGCAGAAATTCACCTGTCGGTGACCAGTTACTCACTAATAAGAGGTGGTGCGACGGCAAATATACGAATCGACAAAGTGGTCACCGCGGGCGGTGATGATGTCGTGCCCAGTCAGAAATGGCGAGATAGCAAACTTGTATTAATCCATGATGACGACGTTGGCTGGCGTAAAATTGTATGGCGTTAGGTTTGCTGAGTCAATACACTTACCTTTAATGCAAAGCTGCAAACTCGATACCGTAGGGTAGGCAAGCATCACGCATCCAACAACATGCTTATTCATTATGCGGTAAGGTAAGGCGAGGCGTACGGGCAATAAATGGCTAGACGTTGGCTCTATGTCGCTGATATTTTTTGGCATTTGACCAATGGGGGCGTTAACGCTATAACGACGACTATTGATTTTAGATAGTTAGGGTTCAGTCGTGCCTATAATAAGCGAAAATGCCGTCACATTAGCACTATCACTAGCGAAAATCAGAATTAGCCTAGACACGTTATTCAGCATGGTCGATATAGTAAAGATGCGTTATTCGTACTATATTATCGATTCGTTTTGCTACAAATTGTATTCTGCCGTTGATCAATTTTTCAGATTTACCATTTTTTGTAGTGGCTATCACCTCGAGCTGCGCGCTACCTTTTGCGTGAGTTTTTCCAAACTTCCAACGTAAATTACTGAGTTTAACTTTTCTGTCCGAAGTTGTTGAAAATAGTTCGGCGTACTCCTTTCTGACACCGTTTATATTCGTGCTTTTATTGGTTTTCATGTCTTCTGAAAATATGCGCGATAGTTGTTCTATGTTACCAAGTTCGTAAGCGTAGATGAAATGGTCAATCAGCCTATCGAGTTCGGCACTATTAGGCGTGTCGATACTAATCGGGCTAGTTTCGTTCGTCGCTGATTTATCATAGGGTGCTGAGTCGTCGATGAAGGGGTCTCTATCAGATTCAATCGTGGGCTCGAAAAAAGATTGTTGATTTGGGTTTGATGACGAGTAATTTTTATCATTAAGCACTATTCTAGATATTTTTAGTTTTTTGTCAGTAGTGATACGCAAAGATATGATACTTGACGCTTGCATACTCTGCGTCGTTATATTGTCTTTTAACGTAATATTAGCCTGAAGGTTGCCAATACTCGTCGCGGTGTTTTGAGCGTATTGCCATGTAAGGTTTTTGAATTCGATG
>JBGMRO010000449.1:0-3940 GCA_048061555.1 Thiohalomonadales bacterium
CGACATCGAGTTGTTTTGCTAGTCGATGTTACCCATCCCTACGCCGCGCAAATTAAAGTCCATGCACAAAGGGCAAGTGCTGCTGCAGATATTCCGTTATATCGTTACGCTCGCCCTGAGTGGCCACAGGGATCGCAGGATCGCTGGCACCACTGTAACTCTCTTGATGCAATAATCGAGTCTATCGGTGTCTATCATAGGCCCTTTTTTACCCTCGGCAGGTCCGTGCAGGAATTATTGCCGTCGAAGCAGCAAGCACCTTATAAGGGACAACATTGGACTATACGGCATATCCACGCCGTTGATTTTAAAGTCCCTGAAAGCCATGATGACTTGACCATTATCGACGCTGTGGGTCCCTTTTGTCTTGAAGCGGAGATACAAATATTAAAAAAGCATCGAATAGATGTAATTATTGCGAAAAACAGCGGTGGAGAGGCCGTCGTGTCCAAGGTTTTAGCAGCCCGACATTTGCACCTTCCGGTCGTACTGTTACAACGGCCAGTCGTACCTGCGACAAAATGGCAATATGAACACTTAGAAGCGTTAGAAAAAGGGCTAGAAAAATTTGTATTGGGCACTAGTATTTAACTTCTTTTCTATTACTTTTTTGTTGGGTAGTTATTGGGTTCTATATTCTGTGCGCTCTATATCTTTTGCACAAAAATTGTGCTAATTTATTGCTCATAAAGAATCGGAAGCACCTATCCGATAGAACAGTGTTTAATATTGCCTTTAGTATTAAAAAGCCCAGTGGTACAGCAGGTCTGTCTGATATATTTCAATAGCATTTTCCTTGTATAATCTCCTGGTGTTCTATATTGCGTGGTTTTGTAATTATATAATGTCCGTTTTTGTTGAATAATTGTTAATACGGTGAATGCATTATATTTTATGCATAGCAATAATATGATCAAAAAAAGTATTATGTATCAGTGAGGTTAGATTTATGTTATCACAGAATTTTTCTGGTTTGCTCGGTATTGTTTTTTTCGTGCTTACCCTTACGGCTTGTAATAATTCAGCGGATCAGACTGGCAACAAAAACTTGCCAATCTTATATGCCGTTACTGGTAATGTCGTTGGTTTATCGGGAGGTGGGCTTGTATTACAACTCAATGCTGAGAACAATATCTCAGTTACCGAAGAAAGTTTCACATTTCCTGCGGTACTCGTTAGTAACAGCGAGTACACAGTCACCGTTCTGACTCAACCTAAAAACCCGAATCAAATATGTAGTATTGCGAATGGCAACGGCAAAATTAAAAATGCCGACATAACAGATCTTACCATTACTTGTTCTACCAGTGCCTACACGGTGAATGGATCTATTACAGGGTTGACCGGCACCGGACTAATAATGCAAGTAAATGCAGGGGAAAAACTGGACGTCGCCGCGAATGGAAGCGCTTTCAGCTTTCCCACTGCTATCGCAAGCAGTAGTACTTACGTCGTCTCCGTATTCTCTCAACCCAAGAATCCTACTCAAAAATGTACTATTGCGAATGCTGGAGGCACGATCAGTAACGCTAATATAAGCGACATTTCGATTAGTTGTACGACTAACACTTACATGATTCAAGGATCAGTGACGGGCTTGGCCGATGATGGGCTAGTTTTACAATTAAATCGAGATAATAATTTACCCGTTATTGCAGATACTAATGAGTTTACTTTTCCTGATGCATTACCGGACGGCAGTGACTATAAGGTCAGTGTTTTTCAGCAACCTACGCGCGCTAATGCCCGTATTCAATGTGACGTCAGTAATTCAGCAGGTAAAATTGCGGGTAAAAACATCGCGGATATTAACGTTGCTTGTATAGTGACCTATACTGTCAGTGTGACCGTAGACGGCTATACCACCGGTAACGATATGTTAATACGCAATAACGGTACTGATGATTTGATAATAAACGAAAATGGGCTTTATGTCTTTGCAGCTGGCTTGTCGGATAGTGCGCCCTATAACGTCTCTATAGTGACACCTAATACAGAGCTTAAGACCAGCTGTTCGGTGGCTAACAATATTGGGAAAATAAATGGCGCTGGTATCATCGATGTCTTGCTCTTCTGTAATGATAATGTCGCTCCGAGGATAATCACCAAAAGCCCGTCAGATGGCGCAACGCAGGTGGCCCTAGATGTGGTTGTCAGTGCGTTATTTGATGAGAATATGCTTGCCACAACCGTTGCTGATAAATCTATCGCCGTGGCCGATACTATGACACCCATTGTTGGGTTTGTGAGTTACGCGATCCCGGACAGATTGCTTTCCTTTACCTCAGATTTACCGCTGGGACTCTTGCGGAAATATACCGTCACGCCGGCATTTACCATTACAGATATTTCGGGACAAAGATTGCGCAGAGCGGCCTGGACTTTTACCACACGCGATGGCTCGTGGGGTTCTGCAAAATTGCTTGAGTTGGATAATGTAGGCAGTGCGGAAACCCCGCAAATTGCGCTGGATAACGCTGGAAATGCCTTGGCGGTGTGGCAGCAGTTCGATGGGTTACGGATTAATATCTGGGCACAATCCTACGATGTGATTACCCATCTTTGGGCAGTCCCCGAGTTGATTGAGAGTGAAGACTTGGGTGATGCGAGCAACGTGCAAGTGGCGATGAGCCCCTCAGGTGATGGTCTGGCGGTATGGGAGCAAAAAAATGCCACGACCACCAATATATGGGCCAATCGTTATGACGCCAAGAGCAATACCTGGCTTACGGCCAAATTGTTAGATGCGTTTGACATGTTGGCATATAGTCCGCAAATAGCCATGGACGCGGCAGGCAATGGCATGGTCGTATGGCGACAATTTGGGACCTTTGGCACACCCATTAGTGCGTATGCCAATCGTTACGATGCTAAAAGCGGAAGTTGGGGCACGGCAGAATTACTCGAAACCGATAATATCCAATTTCACGGAGTTTTAGCCCCACAAATCGCAATGGACCCAAACGGTAATGCGCTAGCGATATGGTCGCAAGCACCGGGTGCTAGTGGGCCTTACAACCTTTGGTCGAATCGTTTTGACATCGCCAGCAAGACATGGGGTGCTGCTCAGTTGATTGAAACAAATAATATATTGGGCAATACCGATGATCCGCAAATAGCAATGGACTCAATGGGAAATGGCATGGCGGTTTGGACGCAAAACGATGGTACACGTTACCAGCTTTGGTATAATCGCTTTGACGCCAGTGCCGGCTCATGGGGTACGGCTGCCATTTTAAATACGGACAGTATAGGTGTGCCTACGCGGTCTGAGATTGCATTAGATGCTGCTGGTAATGCTATCCTTGTATGGGACCAATATGGTGACACGCTCAGTAATGTTTGGACGAATCGCTTCGATATTTCCACTAAGACCTGGGGTACGGCCAAATTACTTGAATTAGATAATCAGGGGCATGCTTCATTTGCAGATGTCGCGGTGGACCCGACGGGAGCAGGTATAGCCGTATGGAATCAATTTGACGGTATACAATACAGTGTTTGGTCAAATCGTTATGATGCCACGTCCAATAGTTGGGGCACCCCTACCTTGGTCGAAATAGACGATGTAGGAAAAGCGGTTTCTGTACGCGTCAAGCTAGATCCGTCGGGGCATGCGATTGCCGTGTGGCAGCAACGTCTGGGCAATTTATATAATGTATGGGCCAACCGATTTGAGTAATCCGTTTTCGTAACGACTCCGGCAATCCCGGTAAAGCGTTACTAGAACGACGCTAGATTGAATATCGGCAAAAAGGTATGTGGCAGGGTGAATCTTTGGTCGGGTAAAATGATAAAGGTCGTCAGTGTTGGTGCCGCAGGGCACCTGCAATTGAGCGCCGAGGTCGAACGACATATCGCTCGGGCCGAGGTCATTTTTGGCGCGGAACACCAATTTTCCAAACTGGCCATCAAAATAAATCCCGCGACAGAGATTCAA
>JBGMRO010000450.1:0-3928 GCA_048061555.1 Thiohalomonadales bacterium
TGATTGGAAAGCTCTATAATGAAAATACAGTTGACCCTATACCGACCGAGCTTGATCCCTATATTGTATTAACTAAAATATTAGAAAATATTAATAACGCATGTTATCGAGATGTCGAATATATTGATATTGATATTAAAAATAAATATACAATGCCAAAAATTGGTAATGGTTTCCTGATGAGTCATTAAATCATCCAATAGCGTTCTTTCTGAAGAATCTGCTGATATTTGGGTATGTATATTTCTATGCTTTCTCTATCGATAAATTTTCTAAATATTCAATTAGCAGATGTACTTTAGTACTTGGATTGTCATCCATGTTGTTAGTTGCCTCCTGTAATGATCTGGCAGCGCGGGATTTTGCTTGCGGAAGATAATTTTTGGTTTTATCAAAAATTGAAACGTCTCCTTTTTGATATCTGGGAAAATAATTTTTTAATTCAGTGATTAATTGATCACAACTGCTACTATTTCCGGTCCCACGAAATTGTCTAGTTGTGTATGTGAAATGCAACATTAGCCAGTACTCGAAGCAGGGGGTTGAGGTAATCGCAGCAAAAGAATCTTTTGGTTTGACCGATTCAATATTTTGTAAAGTTTTCTGGTAGCTACTGTGTGTATCTTTGTCGAAGACACAAAAAACTTTGTCGTACGAATCACCGGCATTCTTTGCAAATTTATATAGCCGCAAACTATATTCGAAGACCGAAATAGGGCTAGACTCACATTCACCTGTTACTTTTACGGTGGCACTATTTAGTGTCAGATAGTCTTTTAGTTCATTGAAATAATTTGGTTCAGTTTTTTCTCCTTCGCAGACAATCAATATTTTGGCATAACTTGCACGCATGGCCTTCTTGCGAGCAAGGTCCTTACCTTGTTTTGCTTTGCGCCGGTGAAAAAGATTATCCGAGCCCATCTGTTATACAATTTTCAGCTTTCGTACATAAGGTACTGCACCATATCGACCTGCTAAATAGGATAACTCTAAATTTTCCCTACCCTTGCGAGGGCTGAAATCGGTTAACGGGTAAACGGCTGTTGCATGATCATCTCTTTTTTCACAAAACCAGATTTGGTCTCGACGAAAGACCTCTTGATTTAAGATAGTTGTCTCATGGGTCGTGAATACTAATTGGGCATTGTTGGGGTTTGTTTCATTACTGTGAAATAATTCAACCAGAAACTGGACTAATCTAGGGTGTAAATTATCGTGAAGCTCATCCACGAAAAGAATATTGCCATTTTCTAATGTATCCAACCATGGACCAGAAAAAGAGAATAATTTTTGCGTACCATCGGATTCCTCACTAAAATCGAAAGCGATCAATGCACCTGTTGAGTCTCTATGCATCATTTGAAGCTCATCGATAATCTCTTCCCCTTCCATTTCTACCGCAAGCCTTGTCTTGAGTTCTTCCGGAAGATTGTCGGGAAGGTCATTTTTATCGAATACCTTTTTTTTGAGATTGACATCCTGGATATCAACATCAGCGGCTACCAGTAAATTCAATACCTTTAATTTATTCTCCGGGTCGCTACACAATGATGCTGTAAACCCAGGATTCCAACCTGTAACTGTTGTTGTTTGTAATATGACATCAAACCAATCGAATACTGGTTGAAACTGCTGACTATTTAATTGTACAGCGGTGGATAGAAAAAGAGCGTTGCTGCGCGTTGATTCCTGCCACAGTTGTTTTTTACCTTGTAGTGCATTACCCATTTCCCATTTATATTTGTTTTTTTTCGTATCCCACAGTCGAGCATACCATTGCTGCGCTCGCCCTTTGGGAAAAGCAATCAACCACTCCTCAACAATACGTTCCGTGGTCGCGGCAAAACCATATTGATAACGAACTCCCGCTGAGATAAAAATGACTTCAAATTCCGTAGCAGATTTTCTCGTCTTTTGGTCAAGCTTAAATGGTGTTACTGGAAGTTTGTCTCCTCGTCGTTTGTCAGTTGCTGAGTCAGTAACAATGCGTTTCATCGTACGCATTGCATCGATGAAATTAGACTTTCCAGCAGCATTTGCTCCATAGATTGAGGCTGATCTCAGCAAGCTAAGACGATTCATTCCTTCAGGTTGAAAACTATTACATTCTACAAGTTCATCCCCTTTAGCTTTGGTCATGCTAAAGGTCTGCTGAGTTTTGACGGACTTGAAGTTTGTTACGCTGAATTCGATCAACACGACTTTTCTCCTTTAATTAGACAAATTATGTCAATATATATTGTTAATATATGGTTCTATAGTGATTATACACAAATAATCAACATAATTTGTCAAAAAACAGCTATAAATACATGTAATAGTTGAATAATTAGCACTCTTCTTGACGGAGTGCTAATTATGTTCTACATTTAGAGGCACAATATATAGTGTTAACTGTGTAAATTATCAGACACTTAAGTAAGTAGTACCACTATATATTGTGGTCATGCTGATGATGAAGTAAAGGAAACAATAATACTAAAATGTCGAAATCTAGCTCGAAGGAAAAAGACCCATTCAATATTCTTGCGTTCTCCGGTGGCGGGTATAAGGGACTCTACACCGCCCATGTTGTTTCGCTTATTGAAGAGCGAACGGGGAAGCTATTCGGTTCTCATTTCGACTTAGTTTGTGGAACTAGTATTGGGGGGATAATTGCGCTTGCAGTGGCTACAAGGGAAATTCCAGCGAAAAAAGTTGAGGAGACACTGAAGTCTATTGGTCCACAGGTCTTCACTCCTATCGAAAAACCTATATTTAAAATTGCTAGGTTTAATAAAATGTGTAAAGGAGTGTTAAATAAGCTGATTTATCAGCATACCGGTTTCACTTTTGAGCGTGGAATTACCGCAGCTAAACATGTTAATTTCCCATTGAAAGACGCGCTCGAGGAAATTTTTGGCAACCGAAAAATTAAAGACTTGAAGACACGTGTTTTAATCCCAACCGCAAATTGGACTAAGGGTTCACCTCAATTCTTTAAAACACCTCACAATCCAAGATTCACAACCGATGGGGCACGTTTGCTGGTGGATGTTGCAATGGCTACAAGCGCTGCTCCGATTTATCTTCCGAATTATGAATTCGAGCACCAGGTATATGTTGATGGCGGTATTGTGGGTAACGCTCCCGGTATATTTGGAGTGCATGAGGCAGAGAACGCAATCGCAGCAGCATCAGATAAGGTTATTTCTCTACTCTCAATCGGGGCACTCTCATCAAAAGTTACCGCAAATCAGAGTGAGTCTCTAAATAAAGGATTAGTGCAATGGAATGCCAAAATTTTTGATTTAATGATGGCGTGCCAAGAACAGACCTCGAATTTTATGCTGAAACAGAAAATGGGTAATCGATATCACATGATAGACGAACTCGCTAGTGCGGATCAAGACAAGGTTGTAGCTCTGGACAAAGCAGATGATGCTGCTACAAATACACTATTGGGACTTGCAAATATCAGCTACCAACGTGAAATAGCAGAACGACCATTAAAGAAATACTTGGAACACCAGGCCCCACTATTAGCTTTCACGAAACAGGAGTTATAGCAAGATGTACGATATCAGCCCTCTACTTTATAAACAGGCTATGAATGATCGGTTTTTCAATGCTATATCAATAACTTCAGACCAAGAAATGATGTTACGAGCTGCGAGAAAACTGGTTCGACATGCGATTCGTACAGCGTTCAGAGATGCTAGAAATTACCTTGAAAATGTTGAGGAAAAAGACATTGCGTGGATTTCCCTGATAAAGCCAAAGTTCATGTCTCAGGGTTCATTTGTGTATAAAACGTTGAATTCTCCATGCTATTCATCACAAGAAATAGATCTTGATGATGGAGTATATCTACCGATGTCAATTATTAATTCTGAACCGTCAGCGAATAAAGATTGGTTTTTTGTGATTATAGATGGTGCGCTGGAAC
>JBGMRO010000451.1:0-3915 GCA_048061555.1 Thiohalomonadales bacterium
CTATCGGGTATATTTAGTTGTGAAGAAAACTGAACTAAAAAATCCTGCACTAATGCCTCAGCTTTACCTGCTAGCCACGGATTGTATTCAATTACTACTGGGCTCTCTTTCTGCTTGCCCAATGAATTTTTTACAAGATTTATCGCAGATGTCTTTCCATAACCCCACTCACCTTCAAGGGAGACAGTCATACAATCATCAAAAGGAGATATTCGTAGCACGGTCGCCAAGTGCTCAGCGAAGGCTTCTCGATTTAAGAGATCAGGGCTTTCTTTTTCACCGGTAATGGGCTTATCATTGTGGTAGCTTCCCATTTACTAATTTCTTCCTTTCTAGTTTTTATTGCTGGACTCTGTGTCACAGACTAACAAAATTGATTCGTTTAATCAGTGTCTGCTATCATAATTCCCACACTCTATCGTTACTGGCTTGTGGAAGTCTCCTTTGGCTCGTAAACATTCATTCAAATCAATTACTAAAACTTAACATTAAACATAAAACCACCTCACAGCATCATACCACCCTTACCACATGTTGCATTTAACGATATCGGCTCGACGGAGAAGGCGTAATTTTCCGCACAGAGAATACACACAGAAGGCAAACACATCTGTATCATTCACCGTCTTCGCCCTATGAGTTGCCACAACGTCCTAAAAACCGCTGATTTAATTGTTAGTGTCTGTCCACAAACGAGGATATTTCTTCAAGATCGGCTGCTCTAATGTATCCATGGCCAAAAGGCGCATCGAATTTTTACAGCGCAGCATGTTAGTGTTTCTTAATCTGTGTTTAGTAAGTCTAGTACTGCGTTTTGTGGCAGTACTAGAGTTACTTATCTTAAGATTTTACAGATTTATAAAGACTTATCTTAAGAGACTACTATGTGAGCATTTAATCTTAAGATAAGTACTTCTAGTTCTGCAAGCAACGCAGAACTAGAAGTACTAAAAATTCAACGCGACGATGAGATTGGAGAAATAAACCATTTATGGGACGGACACTAACTAACGCAATTGACTTGAAATACTCAATGCCGCAGGAACAAAATCTAGTGCAATATCGTCCTGTGGACTAGGTTTCCCTGTAATCGGGTCTAGGCTGAATTTGAGCATGCCTTTTTTATTGGGGACTAATGCGTACATGAAACGACCACTGGGGTCTATCTGTAGAATTGAAATTGCTGGATCTGTTTTGACATTGTGTTTCTTCGTTAATGTACCCATGCGATTATTGATCGCGAAGACATCGATATCAGCAGACCCTTTGTTGAGCACATACAAGTAGGGTTTTAGTGGATGCATCGCCATGAGGGTCGGTTGCTTACCGGTCTTAAACGGTGAACCCTCGATCTCGAAGAGGGCGCCGTTTGAAAAGACGATACCGTAAACGGAAATGGTATCTTGTTCGCTATTGCTTACCATGGCCCAACGTCCGTTCGGGTCTGTCAAGAATCCGCCAATCGTCCCATGCATGCTAAATGGTGAGCCGTATTCTTTCATTTCATATCGGGCAGGTGCTATAGCATAACGGGTTCGGTATGCGGCTATTTTGTTATCTTTGGTATTTATGGTGTAGAGAAAACGTGCCATGGAGTCGACCGCGATGTCACGGGTACCGTTACTGACCGACATCGGTGAACCTATCGCCTCGGCCAATTCAGCACTATCCTTGTGCATAAGGTGCATAGACACAGTATTGTCCTTTTGATTCAATACGTAGACATACCAGCCATTAACATCAATTGTTATCTGCGTCGGACCTGCACCCATTGGGTGCGGTGAACCAATATTTTTGGTCATTTTTCCGCTTTTGCTGTCTAAGCGAAATACCGTGACATTATCGTCGCCACGGTTTGTCATAAAAACGGCCCGACCCTTTGGGTCATGCATGATTGCGACCGGGGCTGTTCCACTAGGTACGGTTGAGATTTCATCAAACGTGCCGTTGTCTGCGTCCACTCGAAAATTGACCAGCCTTTTACCTTTTTTGTCTAGCACAAAAGCATACTTTGCCTCTACAATAACCGCTTGTTTCGCATTGACAAGTTCGATATCAAGCGCGCCCTCGCGACTACGAATTTTTTGTTTAAAGCTTACCGCACCGGTGCTCACATCGATATCGTAGGCCACGACCTCATGTTCACCGACGTTAGCAGTATACAACCGAGTGCCCTCGGGATTAAAACTAAAATCGACGGGTTTCAAACTAAAACCTTCGAAGGGCGCGCCATCGGTCAAGGTCAATTCACCGCTCTGTTTGTTGATCTTGTAGACCCAAATATCATTATCCCCCCAGGCCGCGACATACAAAAAATTACCATTGGGATGGACTATGGTGGGAAATGGGTTTAGTCCCGTCATGATGGGTTGATATAACAGCTTTAACTCTCCGCTGTCTTGGTCTATGCGAAATACCGAAATACTACCCGCCACAAAGTTGCTCACATACAGGAAATTTCCGTCCGGGTGTATCGAGACGTTATAGGGTAAGCCACCTTTATTGGTATCGATATCGGGCAATTTTGCCAAGGTATCGTCGAAGGGGCCTTCCTCACCGGCGTTGTATGGCGAGCCTTTTAGTTGTGTCAACACACCGTTTTTCTGGTTAATACGATAGGCCGATATGTCATTGCTATAGGCGTTGGTGGTATACAAATATTTTCCAGTAGGATGTACGCGTAACGAGCGGGTACGTTCCCCGGACTTAAACGGCTGGCCATCGACATCACTGACCTTGCCCGTCTCAAGATCGATTTTATACGCGCCGACACCGCCGCCCCGCCCGGCAAGATAGAAGAATTTACCACTAGGATGAAAATCACCATAGAATGGCGAGCGCAATTTAGAATCAAAGGGTGAGCCGTCTATTTCTGTCAATGTACCCGAGACAGGGTCGATGCGATAGGCACGGATCGTATCTACGGTGCGTGATGCGGTATAGAGATATTTTTGGCTAGGATGGATAGAGACTAACGCCGGAAATTTATCCGCGACGTAGGTATATCCATTCGCATGTAGAAATCCGTCGGCATCTAGGGTGAATTGGGACAGCGTATAGTCAAAGGGATTAGCGACGTAGGCGAAGCGTGATACCTTCTGTTGCGCAAAAACCGATGTGCTTATAAATAGTGTACCGAGCAAAAATTGCAGGCTAATTAGCCTCGCGGTGACTACAATTATTCTAAATTTCACGACAGTATAGTTTACGAAAATAAGTTATGAAGATTAGTCATTACGGCAAGTTGTTACAGGCCTCACTGCTCATAAACATCCAATTCACACCCGTGGCGCCATTACCCGGTGGACCTGCAGAACCACAGTTAGCGGGGACCCATTGCCCACTCAGGGCAAAACTGGCGACCTTCAATGCCGCTCGATTATAATAGGGTGGAAAGGTAACCGCAGGGGCGCCACCACCGGCCATACCCCCCACCATGCCGGGACCGCCGCCGCCATTACGCACCTGTGTCCCTGGCGCTAGACCGGCTTCGAGACCTACATCATTCAGATTATTTAAAAATACCTTATTCTTCCATCCATGTGGAATCGCCACGTGACAGAGATTACAACGGAAGGTATTGACGACCGCGTGGTGGTAAATATGTAAATTATTCAAGGTCGCCCCCATGCAGCCGCCCATACAGCCAGGCGTTGCAAAACCGCTATTCTGAGCGGTGACACCACCAACCATGCCCATACCCGCCATGCCTCCCATACCTAGTGCGGTATCAGAGGCCGTGCCGTATTGCGCAAACTCATGGCATTTAAAGCAGAGATGTCCCTCGCCACCTAGACCCATGGCCTCAGGCGAAGACCCAGGGCCACCGGTGCCGATATTTCCGGTACCGTCTGTGTTGGTAGTGCGATTACCACTCCACTTACCCTTGAGAATTTTCATTGATCTGGGTCATGG
>JBGMRO010000452.1:0-3913 GCA_048061555.1 Thiohalomonadales bacterium
GCGCACACGTCGGGCGATGCTATTTGTGAGATTGGTTATTGCTGTGGTGACGTTATGCGGGTATTGGGGGGATGTCAAGGGGTGCTACTTATACGTAGCAATGCTCAACTATTTCTTATGCACGATTTCCGTTATGCGTGCGTTTACGGTCAGCCAATGTCCGTTAATTTGCCACGATTCGAATGGCACGATTCTTCATCTATCTCCAGGGGTTTACTACGGCATCAAGGGGGCAGACTCTGTGGAACTCCGCCCACACCACGGATCAATCCAGCCTGATCCTATTGGCCGCTTGAGGATCATTGAGCCTAGGCGACTTTAAATTCCTCGTACCGTCTTGCCAGTAAATTCGCATTCGGTTGCTGTGTTTGTTTCATTGGTACCCACAATGAGGTGTTATGCATGCCCTTCAACCCATGCTGCAACATAGGCCCATCGCTTTCCTGCATAATATCTTCGCGTACTTCTATCACATAATCCGGCCTAATGCCGAGGAACTTCCGATCAAACGCGGCATGGTGGATCTTGCACAATGCCAGCCCATTGGAGACCACCGGTTCACCATCAGGATCCGCATCGGGAATAATATGCGCGGCGTCCAATAACTCCTCATGTCGTAAACGACACATGGCACATTGCTGTTGATAGGCCTTGAGTACTCGTACCCGAAATGATCGCTGATGGACTCGTTGCTGCACGGCGGCCGTTATATAGGCTCGTCTCGCCTCGCCACCCTCATCTTGTAGATTGTTTTCATTCTCATGCGCCAGAACAAGATTATCCACCGCTTGCGCATCATCGACTTGTACTTTAAACGTCAGAGATTGCGGCTGGTCTTCCACAATAAATACTGGCCATACCACCAAATACTTCCCTTTATCCAGACGGTAGAAATACACAAGCGGAATCCGGTCATGCATTGCTTTCCTAAGACCCACGTTATCCCGGTGTTGCGGATCCACTCCCCTATAGCGATAGAGCAACATGCCATTATCTGAGTAGCCGTCGTCGTAGGGGCCTGAGGGTATCGTTGTAATGGATAATGGAATATCTAGAATCCGCGGCTTGAAAATACCTTGTGGCCCTAAGAGCGGCACCCTCTGCCCCTCCCATTCAAACCCTTTCGCGAGAATGTCGCGGGGTATCACATCATCGTAAAGCATCTTTTGGCTTTCCAGCCAATCAAAAGCAGCGCGACGTATAATGTAATCGTCTTGACCCAAGAGTTATCCCATCACCCTACTTCGGTTGAAGGTATGGATGAATAATTCAAATTGCCCTCATTTATCACAGGTTACCCTAATTTCTTAGATTTTCTACTTGCTTAACTAAATATACACCTGTATGCATATACTTAACTTAAACAACAACAAGTTTATATGGTTAGAAGGTCAGAAATACGTTTTTTATACCGCTCAACTTTGGCTACATTTCTTTCGGTTACTTGATACTTCCAGTGTTCGCCCCATTCTTGCAATACAGGCGCTCGCTTAAAGTAGTCTATTTCCGCGTATGTTACCTTGACTCGCTTTCCTGTTTCGGTTTCGCTTTTAAGGATCCTATTCGCCCTGTAACATTTCATTGCTTCCGCTATGATCATCTCAATTAACATTCTTAGCGGCTTTAACTGCTCGTATTTTCTTGTACGTGCTAATTGAATAAAACGGCCACTTTTATGAACCTTATTAAGCATATTACCTAGCTCTTTCCATATCTGGTTATTAACAATGTGCCTTGAATAGCCTATTTCTGGGCCTCTTCCCTTATAAACGTATTTACCAAAGGTATATAACCAATACAGTACAAGATACTCTTGAATAGACCGGCCATTAAATATTTGTTCGTAAAAAGGAGATATAAAAAACTTCTGTTTTCCTCGCCTAACCACTGCCGGATCGATTGTGCAGGATGCAACGGCCATAACCAGGTCGTCCCTTTTAATTATTTGTCGATTTCTTGCTCCATAAAACGCCTTCATCTCACTCTTGGTCATTGATTTACGCGCATAAAAATAACCCATTTTCCTAAACTCGCGTTCAATTCTTATTTGCTCCGCGTCATTTGATATAAGATCTGCCGGCTTGATAGCATTTTGAGAGTTTGTTGCTTTTACTATCTGGCCAACGACACGATTATAGTTATCAAAATCTCCGTCATTTTCTCTCGGGACCACGTTAACGCGAACGAGTACTTTAACTTTCTCACAGTTCTGCGACTCAGCTAACGTGCGCGTCGTCTGCTGTCCATTTATAATTTGTGCATTGGCAACATTGAGATATAACTCTCCCCGTTCTTTAACTTGCTTGGCCGAATCACAAATAATAGTCGCACCATTATTGTAGTACCAGAACAACTCGGGGCTATCTCTAATAGTGGCAAGCATTTGCTGATTCACGCTAGTTTTTGTACCCATAAATCCACGTATATTTCGAGCAAAAACGCGCACCCCATGCTGACTAAACAGGTTTCCTAAAGACTCACCACTCATGGCGAACACCCATGATGTCACATGAGTGTTTCCATCATAGCTATCAAACGCTTCGTTCCCTTCAATTTTAAGTTTGACTGTAGGAATCGGCGGAGCAGCACCGTCGATATAATCCTGCATCAATCGATGCATAGCGTTGTGATCAAATACCTGAAATGTTGTCCCCTCAAATTCACCGGCTGTTTCTTGCGCTTCTTCGGTATGCTGGTCGCTTACTTTTCCTGTTGTAACAAACTGCAAAGCAAGCTGATACTTTTTCCGTTTCAGCGCTTCTCTAGCGCCCTCTAGCATTGGTCGCATACTTGAATCTATATTCTGCATCGTCACACGAAACTGCTGAGAGGAGCCATTTAAAAGCGTTGCAATTTGCGAAAACGCTATTAGATCTGAACGGCTTTCTCTTTTGTTAAAATTACGCCTGTATTTTCCTTGAACAATATAAACACTTCGAACTACATC
This sequence comes from Thiohalomonadales bacterium, assembly GCA_048061555.1. Taxonomy (GTDB): domain Bacteria; phylum Pseudomonadota; class Gammaproteobacteria; order SZUA-152; family SZUA-152; genus JBGMRO01. The sequence goes on from JBGMRO010000452.1 coordinate 2,948, forward strand.
ATCGACATATATAGCGTCCATATTCTTATCATTTGCCCCTCCCGCAACAGCTTTCAGAGCGACCGCTGGGTCATCAATTACAAATGCCTGAAGGAACCACAATACGAATGCCTGGTCTGGCTTTAATTCTGGGTAATCACTCTGTATTTCCCGAATAGACCGTTTTAATTCATCATCAAATGCAATCGTCAATTTAGATTTCCTCCAGAATAGATTTATTTTTCACTCTACGGATTGTCCATGGAAACAAAGTCTGATGTTCCCCCCGATCTTTCGGAATCTTAATATTGTCCGATTTTCAGCAGCTTCCACCAAACACGAAAACAAGGCATTGTTTCGGGATGGCGATGTTCACGTCCGCATATCATCCAAAAACTCCGAAGCCGGACCGCCGCTTGTCACCAGAAGGTGATCCCGTGCACGGGTATCCGCCAGCTCCTCTTCTACTTCCGCAAGTTTGTCTGATGGTAATTGAGCACTTTGTTCTTCAGTGAGCCACTGGAAGTGCTCAACTAGCTCAGCAGCCTCCGCGATCAGCGCCATGGAGAGGTTCTTGGGGGAATGGAATTGGTCCCAATCGCGGTCTGCCGCAAATTTACGCAAGCGATGTTTTAGGGATTCCAGAGCGTCATTTTCAGACTGGTTCACTTCCCTTTGCACCAATTCATTGTTCGGCACTCCCACCTTTTTTCTCACTCTATGTGAGGGATTGTCTCTGTTCGGTGATAAAACAGCAAGGAAGATAAGGACTTAGTTTTGGCTTTTCGCGCCATTTTACAGTCGCATTTTCGTACGCGTGTAAGCGGGGGATTACAGGGGTGTGGTTTGAGGAGGGTTTATCGCGGTCAGGGGACCGCTGACTTGCCGGCGCCCGACAGGCCGACCAGCGCGACCTTGCGGCTAATAAAAAACCGCCAGTCTTAATACAGTGGTTATTTAAGGCGCTACCAGTTCAACCAAACGTTG